>JABMQZ010000179.1 GCA_013202965.1 Bacteroidota bacterium
AAACTGAAATAATGGGAACTTTTCAGTTAATATATACACCCAGGGTTGCAAGGAGGCCTGATCCCACCAAGGCCCGAGCCACTGCAGCTCGCAAAATGGCATAGCCATAATTCAACATATTGTTGGGTGGGAATCCATATCTTTCCCTGGTGAACTCTTCGCCAAACAAAGCATGCCAGTATATCCGGGCCGCAGCACCTTCGCGATTGTCGATATCTCCACTTTTCACCTTGTCTGTATAATAAGATACACGTTTATATTCCTTATCCAATTTCTTCAATAACATTGCTTGATTCCTGATTTTTGCTTCCACTGTTTGTTTCCAGAGGTTTTTCTTCACAGGAATACTGGCATTGATCTGATAGCTGAACAATTCCTGCTGAAGGTGATGACCATTTAAATTAAGTAACATAGAAGCTGGATGATAGGTGCGGTCACAAAAAATAACAGCCGTATTATTCTTGATAAGTTCATCTAACAATGGCATGCTAATACTAATTTGCTGATTTTCAATCACCACAAAGCCGAGGTCTTCAATCGGTATAGTTTTAGTTTCACTTGTGTCCGTTATCTGAATAACCATTTGCCTGTCTTTAACTGATAAACGGCAGGAATTGGAGAAAAATAAAGTTCGTTTTAGCATCCTTTCATTTATTTAGGAATCAACACACCTAAGGGGGATAATGTAAAATCATATCCTTCAACAAAAGCATTAAATTGATTATGGTTCAGCTTCCTCTGTGCCATATATGGTTCATTAACCTGAAAAGCACCATCCTGAGTCCTAATGTCAACACCAGGTCTTGCTTCGTTACTGTGTTTTAAAACGATAGTAGCATACTCATTTATTTTACCTGATTTAGCTTTAATTCTTTGCACACTTAGACCTATAACCTTATATAATCGCTTCCTTACATCACTAATGCCCAATTCCAAAATTTCACCAGGATTATTTTCCCATAGAATGACCTTGGTGCCAATTTTTAAAACACATTTAATGGGGTAGCCTGAGTTTTGATGATTATCATAAATAGGGTTATCAATCTTTCCTGTAAAGTATTTCCCTGCCTCCAAATTATTCACCACAGTAAAATCTCGCTTGAGATTTTTGTTTTCGTCTTTTCCCTCATAAATAGCCATCATGTAATTGCCTTCATTCACAACATGAACACTATGTTTATGCTTTTTAGTTTCTGATTTATCTCTATTTTCTTTATCCCAACCTAAAGGGTTTTTAACATTGGTAATACAACGAACTTTTTTAATTTTAATCCCTTTTTGCTCATTCATCCATATATCTTCACTAATGGCTTCTTTAAAGGTAAATCCTTGTTCTATTTTTTGATTTAACTGTTGTTTAACTTTTCTCTTGACTTCCGAATCGACTATTTTATCCAATTGCAAAAATTCTTTAAATCCTGAAGTTCCTTGAATGTCATATTGTAAATACTTTCGTTTAACATAAACAACTTCTCCTTCTTGCTTAATTGCACCATAGATACCTTCTTGATGTAAACCTCCTCTTATTGTATCGCCTTTTTGATAAA
The DNA here is from genome assembly GCA_013202965.1 of Bacteroidota bacterium. Lineage (GTDB taxonomy): Bacteria > Bacteroidota > Bacteroidia > Bacteroidales > B18-G4 > B18-G4. The sequence goes on from JABMQZ010000179.1 coordinate 1,548, forward strand.
TAACCTTTTGCTTATCATTAGTTTGAATTTTCCCTCTTATTCTTAATTTCTTTTTACTCTGCTTTGGCAAGTTATCAGGTGTGAAATGCGATATCAAAACTTCGTTCTCAATTTCTTTTATATCTTCAGTAAAAGAATTCCATGGCTTTTCAACAGAGGGCTTGCTCGAAATACCTGCAATTTTTGATTCTTCCCATTCATGATAAAACTTTGCCAATAACTCATAGTTTTCCTTGGTAATACAGGCAATTGTTATTGCATCAATGCAATGATGAATATGATTTGTACGCTCTTTCTTTACATACTCCTCCTGCAGACCCCATATTTTCCTAAAGTCAGCTACAGTGTTCCCCTTAACAGTATATACTTTATCGAATAGTGTATTTAAGTACATCCGGGAATACCGTGTTATGATACCTGTATCAACCAACTGACTATTCTTGAAGCCTACCGGCACATCTTTCATGATAAACCGTTGGTATTTATTTCGCCAATAATTTCTTTCAAAATTTAATTTGTGCCGTTTTTGTATAAGCCTGTCTTTCGATTCTTTTTCTAAAGCGTTTCGTGTCTGTCGTATGGCTTGCTGTATATCCTTATCCAGGCTCTCATATTTTTCTTTCCAATGTTCGATGTGTGAAAGAATTTCAAAATGATTTGACAACTCATAAGGAATTCTGTTCCTTTTAATAGTTCGGTTAAACTTGTTTTCGCACAAGGTTTTGTTTTCCTGTGAATTATCAAATGATAGGCTTCTGGGTATTGTATGTTCAATATCATATTGTGGGTTTGCGCCCAGAAAAGCGCTTACAGAAATTTCTTTACCAGTATATAAGCATTTATGGTTCTGTTCTTCCCAAAGCTGATACTTCAATATATCATCATCAGAAGGCTCAACATTATTTCCGTTTGACTCGAAATGTTCTCTTATTTTGGATGAATACTCTTTCCGTTTATTCTCTCTTTCATTTTGCCAACTTTTGAGTGCTTTGCGCTCATTAGCATTCTTTAAATCGCGAGCCATTTCAATATTCACCTTAGTATTAGCATCAACGATATCATTCTTTATCATCTCATTGATTACTTTCCTTAATTGATGAAGAGCACGCATGGCCATTGGGTTCCTTATAGAGGAAACCATAGGGCTGCCAAGATATAAACGTCCTTTCTCTCCTTTTTGGGGAGGTTTATAAACTTCGTTAGCTGAAGGATGATACAGTTTATTGAGGTTAATATCATCTACTTCAAAATTATCCGATATAAAAGCTCTTACCCTTTCATCCATTCGCTGGATTTTAGCAAATTCCCCTTTCCCCATATTTTTCTGCATCTGATTCTTCAATAAGGAAAAGCTGTTTTCTCCTATTCTATCCCTCCTCTCATCAGAAAACTCAGCATAGTTGTTTTTGCCATAATAAGTCTTAATTTTTTCAATGAGTTCATTCTTAAATATCTCTGATGCTTCATTGCTCCAGCACGTTTTCTCTTCCCTACTCTTACTAATAATACCATTGACTACTTCAATAATCTGCTTTTCTTCATTTTGGGTTTGTATGATTTGTTGTATTTGATCCCTAATAATTTTTCTATTTTCATGATTGGCCCAAATATTTTGGGGGATAATATCTTCCATCTTAGCCAGGAAGACAGCATGGGAATAGATCAGACCTTCCCTCAGATAGGGCAATATTTTATTAATCGCCTTTAAGCTTAATGAAGAATAATCTTTTTTAAGCTTAATCATTAAAAATTTATTTATTTTCTCTTCTTCAAATCCCAAACGTATTTTCGCAAATTCAATAAGTTTATTTTCAGAATCAAATGAATAAATCACATGCCAGACATCCTGAATATCAATAAATGACTTTTTGTTATCCTTTCCTCTTATAAACTCTTTTTTTAAGTTCATAAAATCATCGCCAAAAATTTCTTTAAACCGGGCAGAAACAGGACAACCGCTGACCGTTGTTTTCATGGAATAATTAAATAGCCAGTCTTCCGGATTATTGGTTGAATCTTTATAAAACTTATATTGTTTTTTTGGGGCCAGCTGTTTTGCAATGTCCTCAAAATCAAAATGTTCTTTACTCTTTCTGTAAAACATCTGTTTTGCTTTATCTCTTTCATCTTTTGAAAGAGGGCGCAGTTTATCGTCTGATGGAGATTTTAATTTGATATTATTAATAAAACATAACATCCTGTACTCCTCAAATTCTGGACGAGATACAGAACAACGTGCTTTATTTGTTTCAAATACACATTTCCCTATCAAGCCTTTTTGTGATTTTAGCGGACGTTGGTAAAAGATCGCTCTATTCAATCTATCGACTAATTCTTTTGGTAAACCTTGAAATTCACAAATAGCATTGAATTCTGCTAAATAGTGTTCCTCTCTGTGCGTATAAGTATCTCTTATTTTTTCTCCTTTAATATATCTCTCATAGAAATATTGGCCCAGAGTTTTATCTCCTTTGGCTTCATTGATATCAGATATAGATTTTTTGATTGCTCCATCGGCTTCCCTTGTGCCTTCAAGCCGGTTACTCATAAAACCACGTCTTTGCGCCATATGATAAAATGCACGACCAATTAGGTATCGATTAAATTTGTTATCAAGGCTTAACTTCTTGGTTACAGCTATATTTCTGAAATAATAAGGCGTCTTATTTTCTTTTTCATCTGTCAGCCACCATTTCCTAAAATCGTCATTAATGGGATATATTTTATCATATCGCCAACCATTTAGTTCGTTATCTGAAAGCCTTGGACAATAGCCATACTCAGATAATACCTTCAGCGTATTAATTTTTCTCAATTTTCTACGAAACTTTAATCGTCTGGCTGACCTATAGCCAGTTCTTTCTGCTGCCTTCGAGCCTTCAATTCCTTTTTCAATTTTCACTCCTTCCTGGAAAATGCGTACACCTTTGTCCAATAATTTGAATTTTCCATTATTTTTTTCAACAACAGCCCATCCAATACTGTTGGTTCCGAGGTCTAAGCCTAAAATTCTCATATCTAAATTGGTTAATTAGAACTAGAAATTTACGAAATTTTTTGGAATTCAACCCTTAATTATATACATTTGCCCTATTACATCTTATCACAATAAGGCTATATGCCGAAGGATATGATCCTATACTCCTGCTTAGGTGGGAGTTTTTTTATTTCAATCAAATTGTAGGGATTATAGTGAAGGAAAGCATCTTTTTTAAAGTAAGCCTATTAAAGTATCCCCTCATTCATCTCATCCAACTCATCATTTTTAAAGCTATCCAAATAGGATTTGGTTACTTCCTCCGTCTGGTGTCCTAAAGCATCACTTATCTTAGAGGTGGAATGTCCGAGGTTTTTCATGACCATAGCCCAGGTATGGCGAGCAGTGTAAGAAGTTAGGGGCATATCTATTTCTGCTTTTCCTCCAATCTCTTTGAGGTCTTCATTTAGTTTTCTAAGTACTTTCTTTATCCGATTTTTCTTAGATTCCGGTGATTTGTGCCTCTCTGAGAGAATAGGGAAGACGTAATGGGATTTGCTTCTGTAATGGTCAATGATCTTTTGTGCAGGACCTAATATCTTTATTACAAATCTTTTCCCGGTTTTAGCTCTCACATAACTTACCTGATCACCTGATATATCACTCCATTTCAGATTAGCAATGTCAGCAAAGTTCATACCTCGCATATAATAGCTGAATAAAAAATAATTCCATGAATCGAATAAGTCAGACGAATAATCAATATCAAGGTTCCGGATCTTATCGATGTCTTCCTTTGTCAAAGCCTTCCTGGCTGGTTCAGATTTAAACTTGGACAGATCAAAGCCTCCCTTATTAAAATTAGTCTTAAAGGGGTAAAACTCGGGCTTGACGTAATTATTATTGATTGCATCATTATATAAGGCTCTTAGTGTGCGCATCCTCACTCCTATTCCTCCCGGAGTATTCCCTTTCTCTTGTAGATGTTCTAAAAATTTGGTTAGGAATCCAAAATTTATATCGGTAAATGATAGACTTTTCTTACTATAATAACCTTCTACCGCATTTTTGGTGTCAGTGTATACATTTGCATTACCAATCTTTCCGGCCTTTTTCAATCCTTCAATACGTTTGTCAAAGCAATCAAAAACTGTAATAGAAATACTTTCGTTCTTGTATCGATTAACAAATTCAGTAATACTATAATCCTTATCCTCTCTTTCCAGGTCAATCCTTACATCATCAGCTTTCGTCTCTTGCTTCTTCAGATAGTTTTTAAGATTCTTAATAGGGTGTTTCCGATTAGGCAAGTTAGTTTCATAATCCCAATGCTCCTTGGAACTTGAAAACTTGAGGTGGATATATTTACTTTTTCTATCTTTAGTGAATCGTAAAGCGATAGGATGTTGTCCGTTTTTTAGCGTTTTATCATCCCTTAAAATGATGGATACAGAAGCCATAAAATTGATTTAGGTAAAACATAGGTAAAACATTTATGGCAAATATAGCAAAATTATTCAAAACAAGAAAAAACTAAAATCCTCTGTAATAGCCGTCTTAGTTGATATTTGAAAGAATATCACAAAATATCAAAACATATAATTTCATGCTTTGGGAGCAGGGGGGCGTAGGTTCGAATCCTACTACCCCGACAAGCC
>JABMQZ010000180.1 GCA_013202965.1 Bacteroidota bacterium
CCCCCCATCTCTGCCGGGAGCATAGTATTGATCTCTATCAGGGTGATCAATGCGGGTACATAGCAGGCATCAATTTTAAGTACTTTTTCAAAAGCTTCATTGGATGCAAGCATCTTTTCCTTGACGTCCTCCTTGCCTCTCATTATATCCATATAAACATCCAGAAACTTAATGTTCCCTTCATAATATGCATAAATGATATTTCCGGGCTCCAACACTGAAGCTTCAGAAGCATTGGCAGCAATCTCACTGATCTCATATTTCTGACCAGCCAGTAATGCATGATGTTTGGCACGGGCAAGCTCGTACCATGCTGCAGCATTTTCAGGATTTGATTCCAGGGCAACATTTAATACGGCAATAGCAGAATCTGCATGTCCGGAAACCCTCAGATCATAAGCCAGTTGTGCCACATCATCTGTTTTCTGTCCTGTACACGACAGAAAAGAAAAGGATAAGCAGAGTATGCCGGCTAAAAAATACACAGACATCAGGTTTTTAGTTTTCTTCTTTTTTGTTTTCATTTTTCTCTCATTTAAGTGAATAAATAACGGTTTAATAATAAGTTACTCAAGTAACCCGTGGTTTTATATTGGCAGTATTAATCTTGCAGTCGAAAGTCAATACTGTTAATTAGTGTTCGTTTATAAAGTCGGTGTTTGTATCGTATTCACAAATGATGTCAGTGCATTGCGCAATAATATTGCAAGCACTACGCTCATTAATCCTCCTGGAATGGGAAGAATTGCTCCAGCCTTATGAAGAACGGATTCAACATTGACACCTCCCCTGATCACCGAAACCAGTCTGCCCGGATCCTTTTTTGAGGGAACTTCTTTCACCAGATAGTCGGCCCTCCTGCAGTGTTCAATCAGTTTTTGTGAGTTCCGGTTTATAATGGTAAGAATGCAATCTTTAGGGACTGCCCTTGTAAAGGCTGTCCGGGTAACCATATTAACCAGTTGGTTTGAGAAGAATTCGTCATCCAGCAACAGTACCCATTCCGACTCTTCTTTAACCTGGATAGCATTGCTTTTAAATAATTCATGCAAGGCAGTCGGTAAGCACATCGGATAAGATTCCTCCACGATATCAGGCATGAGTGTTCCCATCATATTCAGAGGGTGAAAGCCCTCTACTTCTTTTCGGGGATCGATCCTGTTTACGATCCTGACAGGAATGAGATGCTCCGGCAGGGACTGCAGCAGGACAATAGCATGGATCTGGTCATTCCGGTTGAGTCCATCAATCCGTTTAAACAGATCTGCTTCTGTAATATCATCCGGCTGAATTTCATTAAATACCTGAAATCCCAATTCTTCAGCCAGTTGTACGTGAAAAGGGATATTATACTTGCCCAGGGGTACACCCATGAAGCCCACAAATGCAATTCCCGGCCTTTTATGATGAATTTCTTCCAGACGGAATATTTCAGATTTTACTTCACCAAGAATCTTATCCTTGAGTGTAACATCTTTAATAATTTTTGTGTATATGTTTTTCATAAATCGATATAGTTTTTGTGTGTTTTTGATCTTATTTATTATCTGCTTTGATTTGATATTTTAATGCATGATTATAGTTAGCTTATACTATTATGCGAATTGGTTAAAGTATTGCAGATCAAAATTCCTTATTGATATCTGCCTGTTCCCGCCTTCAATGTCTTTCACCAATCTCACCAAAAAATTATTCAGGGGCGAAGGGACTTCATATCTTCTTGCATTATTACATATGTATCCGTTAAGGAAATCAATTTCAGTTTTTCTGCCTGTTTCGAGAGATTGAAGGCCCGAGGATTTCAGTTTACGGTATTTAAGCCCGATGATCCTGATCAGAATATGCTTCTTCATCTTTCCCCATATGCTATTATCTTCAGCAAAGGCATAAAAATCAAAGCTTCCAGCATACTTTTCTATGGAAATGCCTTTTGCCTTTGCCACATCAACAGCCTCCTTGATGATCTGTATAAAGATGTTCCTGAATTTTCTCTTCATGAGCATATTACCCAGGGTCATTCCACTTATAGCCCCCAGGGTGGTAATGCATGAATTAATGATGAGTTTGGAATAGAGGCTGCCCATCAGGTTTAAAGTATAATGTACCGGAACAACTGATTTGAGAACCTCCCCAATAAGTTTGAAATGATTCGGTGTTTCATTGTTTACTTTTCCAAGGGTAAATGAACCATTGGAAGTCATTTCTATAATACCCGGGCTATGAGCTGTTGCTCCCCATCCAACGATGCACCCGCAGACTCTTTTATCCCCAAAAACCTTGACAAGATAGTCTTCACAAATACCATTTTGCAGGGATACCACAACCGAGCTGTCTTTCATCAATGGTTTGATCCCCTTCACTACTTCTTTTAATACTGTAGCTTTTGTGGCAATAAGAATGATGTCCTTTTTATCTTCCACGTCTTCTATTTTATTATACGCTTCAATCTTAATCCTGAAATCTCCGCAGTAGCCACTAACATCAAGGCCATCATTTTCTATTTTATCTGAAAGTCCGGGGAAGGGATCAACCACCACAACATTATAAGCTGTGCGTGCAATTTGAGCTGCAGTAATTCCTCCGATTCCACCTGCTCCGACAATTAAAATTTTAAGATCTTTATTTACTATGTGATTCATCACTCCCGAGTTTTGGGTTCTTAACTAATTCAAAATTAAACACAAAGCAAGGCAAATCAAAATGGGAAAATGCAAGGGAGGTTTATGATTTTGCAGATTTTACAATCAATTCAAGGTTTGCATGACCGTCTTTTGCATATTTTGCAAATTACATAGCCCGGAACTATAGTTGTCGAATTGATTTTTGCAAAAAAAATGTTGTCTGATAGGGTGGTTTTGCACAAATTGCAAAAAAAAAGTGATTAGTGGGTAGGTAGGAAGTAATGAAAGCTATAATCCAATGCTTAACAATGAAGTCAAATATCTCAGCTGATCCTGTTCCTGAAATTATGAATGGTTTCCGTTAGCTTATTGAAGAAACGATTGCGTTCCTTGGCACCAGAAACGCTGATGAGATTTGAATTTCTCAGCAGGCGACGGAAATATGTTTCCACATTTTCACAAAAGACAGGGCTTTGAGTGATCAGCAGGCTGAGGGTATTAAAAGTGAGGTAAGCACTTGTCACATTATCTCTCCTTACCAGGATACTGTTGTCGTTCAGCACCACTTCGTTCTCATACATTTTGAAGCTGTCTTCGATGCCCTCTGCAGCTTCCCCATACATAAACTTAAACCCGCACTCCGCCTGCTTGCGAAGATGCTGCAGCCATTTTTCAAGTTTATCGCAGAGGTTGAATACATCATCCTTCTTTTCAAAATACCCTGATATATAATAGTACTCCATTTGTCGCAGGGTGATATTAAAAGTGTCTTCGTTCCATATTTCAATGGTGGGAATTTTATTTGAAACAGAAAGTAGTTGTCTGCCGATATTTATAAGCTCCATGTCAGCATCATCAAGCCTTAAGCGTTGTCCTTCAAATTCGGGGAATTGGCAAAGTGTTTTCTGCCAGAAGAAAACCTTAAAAGCTGCCAGTTCAGGCATCTGGAAATTATAAAATACCGGAGGGTCCTTGGCAGCATAGAGGATTTCCTTATCAGAGGCTTCATTCGTTCTTTTGGTGTCAGCCAATATTAGTTTCAACCATTCTTTCAATCCAAGTTTATCAGGTTCCAGTGTAAAATAATCGAAGATGATGCTGTTGGTCTGCACACCGAAGAGGGCATCAAGCGAGATCCTGTACTTGCTGCTTATTATATACAGGTCTTCCATGCTCAGTGCCTTCTCTCCCCTGATGCGACGATAGGCACTATCGTAGCTGATACCAAGCAATTCGGCGACTTCATGAACAAATGAAGTACTTGAAGGAATTCGTTCTCGTATCTTGTCGAAAAGGGCTTTCTGGATATCCGGGGTCTGATCCACGAAGTAAATATACGATAATTGTTACGTTTATGCAAAAAGGATGGGGGGAGGGGGGGACTTTGAGACTATGAGACTATGAGACTGTGGGACTGTGGGACTGTGGGACTTTGAGACTTTGAGACTGTGGGACTTTGAGATTTATCATTTAACAGTTTAGTCATATATTTCTGTAAATTTACCCAATGCAATTCACCAAAGCCATCGTCCGTATACCCTGTGAAAGAATGACTGAAGGCCTGAGTTCTTCCGGATTCGGGAAACCCGATTACATTAAAGCCATCATGCAACATGAAAAATATGTTCAGGCTTTGAAGGATTGCGGACTTGAAGTGATTGTTCTGCCTCCGGTCAACGATTTCCCTGACAGCAGCTTTGTGGAAGACACTGCTCTCCTGACACCAGCCGTTGCCGTGATCACCTTGCCGGGAGCCCCGAGCAGGAAAGGAGAGACCAGGGACATGCAAAGCATCATCAGCTGTTTTTACAATCATATTGAATTTATCCGGGAGCCCGGGACTCTGGAAGCAGGAGATGTGATGATGGTGGGCAGCCATTTTTTTATCGGACTGTCGGAAAGAACGAATATCGAGGGTGCCAGCCAACTAATCAGCATCCTTGAACATTATGTCATGACCGCTTCTGTAGTTGAGATTGCCGATATGCTTCATCTTAAATCAGGTGTGTCCTATCTGGAAAACGGAAACCTGCTTGCCACAAAGCATTTTCATGAGCTTGCTGAATTCAAAAAGATGAATATCATCCCGGTAGCGGAACATGAAAGCTATGCAGCCAATTCGCTTTGGATAAACGGCAGCGTTCTGGTACCTGAAGGCTATCCGGAAACCCTGGAGAATATCAGCAATGCCGGATATGAAACTATCATTCTGGATGTTTCGGAATTCCGGAAGTTGGATGGAGGGGTGAGTTGCCTTTCTTTGAGGTTTTGAGTGTTCGGGAATTTTGTGACTTTGTAACTATGGGACTATGAGACGTAGAGAATTGGGGAATTGTGATCTGTAATACATATCAGGGCTCAAATAGACCACGGATTACACAGATAAAACAGATCAGCACAGATTTGGAATTTGACATTTGATTTCATATCTTCGTACTCATGATATTAAGCAAAATCGATTCACATGGAACCACAATCTAATTCTACAAACCCTCAACTTATTGCCATTGTCAGTTATCTCACTTTCATTGGCTGGATCATTGCTTTTGTGCTATACCAGAATGATAAGTCAGAGCTTGCGATATTTCATATCCGGCAGACTTTGGGTATTTATCTATTGGGAATAGTCGGTATGCTATTTTTATGTATTCCGCTTATTGGATGGATTTTAAGCATCTTATTGCCCATCTTTATTTTTGTGTTGTGGATTATTGGATTAGTAAATGCCGCTCAGGGTGAAACAAAACCGGTACCCCTTGTTGGGGAGTTTATTCAGGATTTGTTTAAGAGCATACGGTAGGATATGGAACAGGGGCGTGAGTTCGAAGTTGGAAATTTAGAGTTGGAAGTTTGGCCCCATAGTGGTCTTATATCCGTAATTAATGAGATTTAGAATAGTAATGGGCGCCCGTAGGGGTGCTATGTAATACATGCTTATGAAAACTATTTTATCCGGAATTATTATTTCTCTTCTCATTACTGTTTCGGCGCATTCGCAAGGATTTTGGGAATGGACAGATCCTGCGCCACTAAGTGATTCGCTCACTGATAATATAAATCCTTTTCTGTACTATAATGGGACAAGCTTTTATATGGTATGGGAAAAGCCTGTTAACTCACAAACAACAACAATTTGGTTTAGGAACATTACGGATCAAGATCCGGATATTGAACTCTTAAACACTCAAAACGTTCATTATAAAAACCCCAAAATCCTTGGGTTTATGTATTCATCTACATTTTACCTGTTCTATGAAACCAATGAAATCGGTAACGATGATATCTACTATATTTATTATGATGAAACAGGAACATTTTCAGAACCTGTTGCATTTGCAAATACAAGCTTAAATGAAAACCATTTTTTCCCGGACCATGACACTTATTATGGTAGAGAAAATCTTGGTATGGTTTGGTTAGAAAACAATTCTGTGTATTATTGTTATCTTTCAGGTAAGGAGTTTTCCAATCCTATCTTAATAGACTCCGCCAATTGCGAAAACCCGAAAATAACAGCCCATGGGGGTATTATTGTCTGGGAAAAGCAGACAAGTTTTAACAGAAGCATTTCATATAGTTCAAAATCAGGTAATGTTTGGAGTGAACCACTTATTGCTTATGATGAGTATAAAAGCCAAAACCTTAAATGTGATAAAATCGACAGAAGTCTTTTCACATGGACAATCCATAGTGACTCTGTGTGGAAAATTGCTGTCGCTCAATGCTTTGGTGGGCCATTTAATATCGAGATTCATGAAATATCATCAGCCGATCCTTTTTCCCCTGCAGTGACTTTTTATTTCTATCCATATTCTATGGGGTTCAAGTGGCCTATTGAACATTTCCTTGCATTCCCGTATTCCCAGAATGATACTATAGAAATATTCATGAATCCAGAGGTCTGGGGTAATCCTATCATTTTTGAGAATTTTTCAAACTCTCAAACCAACAACAAGAATCCTGATTTCTTCTACAGCCCGCACGAAAATCCGGATTGTGATGGCATTTACCTGGTATGGGAAACCTATAGGAATGACCATTGGCAGTTATATTACTCCACAGCCATTCAGCAGTGCTGGGGAAATATTAGTGAAGATAATTTTGAAGATAATAATATTCAGTTCCACCCCAACCCCTTCACTCATGAAATCACTCTTGAGTTTACATTAGACACACGAAGTAAGGTGACCATTGAAGTTTATAATAATCGTGGCGTGCTGATCACCACAATTGCAGAGCAAAGCTTTGATCAGGGAACACATCAGCTCCGCTGGGATGGCGCTGGGCTTGCAGTAGGAGTATACATTATTAAAATGACTGTTGGGGATATGGTTTATACGGCTAAGGTTATTAAATTACCTTAAGAATGCTGAATGGCTGTGCGGCTCCATAGAGGCCAAATATCCGTAGCTAATGATATTTAGAATAATTATTAGCGCCCTGTAGGGGTGCAATGGAATAAAGAATAACGAACAAGGAAGAAGGAAGTGAGCTCCAAGTTCCGGGTTAATATTTTATTGCTTATGAAAAAACTACTCTTCGCATTTATCGGCATCGTATTTTCACTATCAATTTATGCACAAACCCCTGGCACACTTGATCTTGATTTCGGAGATGCCGGAATTGTATTACTGGATCATAACTATAACAGCCAGAATAACAGTATAAAGGGATCAGCAGTTCAGGATGATGGTAAACTGGTTTTTGGCGGATGGTCGTATGGCAATGATGCCTCAGGATATAATTTCATTAGGTTAATGCCTGATGGAACAAGGGATAATACTTTTGGAACAAATGGTGTAGTAGTTATCAAGCCGGGAAGTTCATGTGAAATTTGGGATGTCTGCATTCAGGAAGACGATAAAATTGTTGGTATTGGCTCCGCCGAGGATTCAATATATTCCAACTCCATAATGGCAGTAGTCCGCATCAATACTGACGGAATTCCGGATGATGGTTTCGGAGTGAATGGTATCGTTGAAATCGATTTAGGGCCTGATACGGACATATTTGGCCATACCCTGACAATACAGAATGATGGAAAAATCCTTGCTTGTGGAAATGTTTCCAGTATTCCGGATTTTCAATCTATCATATGCAGACTTAACCAGGATGGAAGCCTGGATCACACATTTGGAGATAAAGGAATTGTTCTATTTGACATTGCAGATAAGATAGAATATCTCAACAGCATTGAAATACAGAATGGGAATATTATTGTTGGCGGACATTCTTATGATGAAGACTGGAATATTTATATAACAATATGTAGATTCCTGATGGATGGCACGTTTGATACAGGATTTGGAAATGGTGGGATTGTTCTAAGAGATATTCCGGCGCAAATAGATGAATTATCAGAACTTTTCATTGGGAAGGTTTGCCTGGCTCCCGATGGCAAGATTATTTATGCAGGTTTTGTTGATGGTGATCTTGATGAAGATTTTTCGGTATTTCGATTCATGGTAGATGGAAACATTGATAATTCATTTGGAAATAACGGGATGTCGGTAACTAATATTGAAGAAAAAGCCTATGCCCAGGCAGTTGTCGCCCAAAATGATGGGAAAATTATCGCGGGCGGCTATCGGAATTCAAGTCTTGGTTATGATGCAGACTTTACCCTTGTCAGATATCTCGAAAACGGTGATCCGGATTCTTTATTTGGAATGGATGGTACCGGCATAGTAATTCATAATATAAGTACTACTACACCTCCTTCCGAAGATAAAATTAACTGCTTGTCCTTACAGCCAGACGGGAAAATTGTTGCAGCGGGCTACGCATACACTGATCCGCCAACTTTTATCGATTTCGCTGTAGCACGTTATAATGGTGATATCGGATACGTGATTGAACAACCACACACTGCAGACCTTGAGTATTTCCTGCATCCTAACCCATTTACGCAAGAAACCATCATTGAATTCACACTGGATCAAAGAAGCTATTTAAAAATAGATATATATGATTCCAGGGGTATGCACATCACTACCCTCGCCAACAAAAGATTTTATCAGGGCAGCCATCAGCTCCGCTGGGATGGCACTGGGTTTGCAGCAGGGGTGTACATTATTAAAATGACTGTTGGGGATATGGTTTATACGGGGAAGCTTATAAAACAATAATTGTAAATTCCAGCAGCCAGCAACCAGCAACGGTCCTTGCCTAAATATGTTGACCGAAAATGAGTTTCTAACTCAGTTAAAAAGGAGGTCAAAATGGCAACAATTGCAAAGTATTACTCAATGAGTGTCCGAGAGCGTCAAAATCGGTACTTTAGTGATGGGTTTAAAAGAAAGAAAGTCAGTGAGATTGATCGAAATCTTACCACAATCGCAGAGATAAGCAGAGAGTACCAGGTAAGTAAAACTTCCATTCGAAAATGGATTTATAAGTATTCAGATATGCGAAAAAGGGGTGTAAAACAAGTTATTGAAGCAAAGAGTGATACAATTAAGCTCCAACAGTTAAAGCAACAAATAAAAGAATTGGAGCAGGTAATTGGTCAAAAGCAACTACTAATTGATTTTCAACAGAAGGTTATGGAGTTGGCCGAGGATGAATATGGGGTAGATATAAAAAAAAAATTTGGCAAAAAGCCTTATTCTGGTTCTGGTACAACCGAAACCAACATCTCTACAGAATGAACTCTATATATCGCACAGTAGGTGTAAGTAAGCAAGCATTTCATCAATGGGCCAATCGAACTCTTTCCCGTTATGAAGAGCAGCAACAACTATTGCCCATTATTGAGCAATTACGAGAAGATCATCCAAAGATGAGCTGTAGAGAATTTTACTATATGCTCAAACCAAATTCTATGGGCCGGGATCGTTTTGAAACTTTTTGTTATGAAAATGGCTTTAAGGTTCCGGTTAAAAGATCCAGGTATAAGACTACCAACAGTAAAGGTGTAAATCCTTTCCCAAACCATATGTTAGAGATGAACGAGTTAACAAGGGTAAACCAGTTATGGGTTAGCGACATTACTTACTTTTCTCTCAAATCCTGGGTTTATTATCTAACCTTTATCATGGACATATATAACAGAAAAATTGTTGGTTATTCAGCATCAGATAACTTAACAACCGTGTCAACAACTTTAAGTGCTTTTACAATGGCTACAAGAAATACACGGTTAGAAACAGACTCTGGATTAGTACTACATTCAGACGGAGGAGGTCAATACTTCTGCAAGAAATTTGTGGCATTGACAAAAGACTATCAAGTAATAAACAGCATGGGAAAAACAGCCTATGAAAATCCTTTTGCAGAGCGTATAAATGGGACCATCAAGAATAACTATCTTATTCCATATAGTCCTCAAAACTTTAATGAATTAAGCAGAATGTTAAAAAAAGCTGTTAATCTTTATAACCACAAGAAACCCCATCAAGCTTTGGGTAGGCGGACGCCTGTAGAGTTTACTGAACAAGTAAATAAGGGTTTACTAAATAAAATATGGATCATTAATAAAAGGAAAACAACAAAAACTAAAGAAAAAGTCAATATATTTATAAATTAACTCTAAAAACGGTCAACGCTATTCAGGCATGATCAAACCAGTAACCAGTAACCAGTAACCAGTAACCAGCAGCCAGTTATTTATTATCTTCCTGCCTTTGCCATTATCTTTATTTATAAGCAGTATTTATTACTAAAAAACATACATATGAAGTTATATAGATGCTGTTTTTCTCTAAATTTAGCATCCTTAAAAAAATCCAATGACTGAAAATATATGTCCGAATATCGGAACCTGCAGAATGGTGGTAACAAAGGAAGTAGTACCCGAGGAAAAAGAAAGAGAAAATTACATAGATTTCTTTTGCAGGCAGGGTGAAGAGATCTGGGGTAATTGTATAAGATTTCATACCAGGAAAAAACTGGGTTTCTGCCCGGATTTTGTAGTTCCTGACACTTCTCTCAGCATTGATGAAATTATCGTCAGATTTGAAGAAGAAAGCGAAAATCAACAGTAACAAACAGCATATGGCAATTCTTGAAATTGAAGGAAGAACATTTGATGTCGATGGTGATGGCTTCCTGTCTGATCCCTACATCTGGGATGAGGATGTTGCAAGCCTGATCGCCAAATCTGATGGCATCGACAACATGAACGAAAAACACTGGTCCATTGTGAACATCATCCGCAAACACTGGGAAGAAAGAGGGATGGCTCCCATGGTCAGAACCATCTGCCAGGAATCAGGCATCAGGTTGAGGGAAATTTACGAGTTGTTTCCTCTGGGGCCTGCGAGGGGAGCCTGCCGTGTAGCCGGATTGCCTAAACCCGACGGTTGTGTTTAACTTAATCTTATGCCTATGTTTTGGTATCAGTGGCTGGCAATTGCAGCATTAGCCATTTGTCTGATCAGTTGTATGTATCATTTTTACAGGATTCTCAGACTTGGGAACCCACCTGAATATGCCAGGAAAGCTGGAAATATCGGAAAAGCTGTACGTTATTCATTCACCGGAGCCATGAGCCCGCGTCAAAAAGAATCTGCATACCTGCACCTGCCAACGTATATTGCCGGGATCATCTACCATATCGGCACTTTTTTATCCATCATCATTTTCTTTATCTATCTTTTTGATCTTAACATCGTGGGATGGGCTTGCCGGATTGCTGTCGGCATTCTTGCTGCATCCAGTCTCTGTGGTATCGGGATCCTGATCAAAAGGATCATGAAGCATGAACTTCGGTCGCTCTCAAATCCGGATGATTATATTTCAAACATCCTGGTGACAGCCTTTCAGTTAGTTACTGCAATGGAGATGATCTATCCCATGTGGCCTGCATATTATATCATATCAGCCCTGTTGCTTCTATACCTCCCCCTGGGGAAACTAAAGCATGCCATATATTTCTTTGCTGCACGTTATCATCTCGGGTTTTTTTACGGGTGGAGGGGAGTATGGCCTCCGAACCACAGTAGAAAGTAAAACATGGAAAAACTCACTGACGAAAAAATACAAAAGGGTCTGAAGGTTCTCAGAAGAGAGGTCGGAAGTAAGCTGCTCACCAATATAAATTCATGTGTTCACTGTGGCCTGTGTGCAGAAAGTTGCGTGTACTATAATGTCGAACCAAAAGAACATTTCGTCCCTGCCAAAAAGGTAGACATCGTTTCTTCTGTTTATCGCAGATACTATACAACAACAGGAAAATTTATACCCTGGCTTACCAAAGCACGCAAACTTGATGATGCCACCATTGAAGAAATGGTTGATCTGCTGTATGGTTCATGTACCATGTGCGGTCGCTGTAATAAACATTGCTCTGTCGGGGTCGACATTGAATACCTTGTCAGGACAGGCAGAGCCATGCTGGCTGAGATGGGTTATGTTCCTGAAACCCTTCAAAAAACTGTTGATGCTGCCATCAAGACCGGGAATAATATGGGCATCTCTACCCAGGATTTTATTGATACCCTGAAATGGCTGGAAGAAGAATTGCAATTCGAAGTGGATGACGATAATGCCATCATCCCACTGAATGAAAAGGGGAAAGACATTATGTATACATTGAACCCCAGGGAGCCCAAATTTTTTCCTTTATCCATCTCAGCGATGGCCAAGGTATTTTATGCGGCCGGGGAAAGCTGGACTTTGTCCACAAAAATGTATGATGTAACCAATTATGCCTACTTTTCAGGAAACCTGGATGAGGGCCAGATCATCGCGCAGCGGATGGTGGATGAAATGAAGAACCTTGACGCAAAAAGATGCATATTGGCCGAATGCGGCCATGGTACGCGCTCTTTCCGATGGGAAGCACCCAATTACCTGGAACAGGAATTTTCTTTTGAAGTAGAAACATCTGTTGAACTCCTCGCAGAATATATCCGCGAAGGCAGGATAAAAGTAGATCCGGAAAAGAACCAGGAGCTTGTTACCCTGCATGATCCCTGTAACCTTGCAAGGAGCGGAGGTATTTATGAAGAGCAACGTTACATCCTTAATAAATGCGTAAAGAACTTCGTGGAAATGACCCCAAAAGGTATTGATAACCTCTGTTGCGGGGGTGGTGGCGGACAGCTATCCATGAGTGAATACAATGAACGGAGGATGCGTATTTCCGGGCTGAAAGCCGATCAGATCAGAAAAACAGAAGCAAGTGTGGTGGCAACCCCCTGCCATAATTGTGTAGACCAGCTTATTCAGACCAATGCGGCTTACAAATTGAATGTGAAGATCAAAACCCTGGCAGAGATTGTAGCAGACGCCATTGTACTGGATAATGAAAATGAAGAAAATATAACTTAAGAGAAGCAAATATATCATGAATAAACTTATCTACCTCGACAATTCAGCCACCTCATTTCCCAAACCGGAAATTGTTTATGAGTTCATGGACAGTTTCTACCGCACCCATGGAGTAAGTCCCGGGCGTTCAGGCTTTGATGCAGCCATTGAAACAGAAGAGATCGTACAGAATACCCGTAAGATGCTGGCAGGCATTTTTAATGGTGATGATCCCAACCGGCTTACTTTCAGCTACAATGCAAGTGATTCCCTCAATATGATCCTGATGGGCCTCGCTGAAAAAGGAGACCATGTTGTGACAACAAAACTGGAGCATAATTCAGTACTCCGGCCATTGCATCATCTGGAATTAAATGGCGTTGTTGAGGTAAGCCATATACCTTTTGATAAGCAGGGCTATATTCATCCCGACGACATTAAAAAAGCAATCAAGAAAAATACAAAAATGGTTGTGGTCAATCACGGCTCTAATGTTATTGGCACAGTACAGCCTATCGCCGATATCGGGAAGATCTGCAAGGATGCCGGGGTCTGTTTTGTAGTGGATGCCAGTCAGAGTGCCGGAGCCATTCCAATCGACATGAAGGCCATGGGCATTGATGCTTTAGCTTTCACAGGCCATAAATGCCTTATGGGCCCAACGGGCATTGGAGGCTCCTACATTATGGAAGATCTTCCAATCAAGGGAACACGATTTGGAGGGACCGGTGTACGCTCTGCACAAAAAACCCACCTTACAGAATTTCCTTTTCGCATGGAATGCGGAACGCTTAACACTGTTGGTGTTGCCGGCCTGTATGCAGGAACCAAATGGGTGCTGGAACAGGGGATTGAAAAGCTGCATGCACAGGAGATGGCGCTTTGGGAAAAGCTGAAGAATGGTGTGAAAGATATTGAAAACATCACGCTCTATTGTGCTGATGGTCCTGCAAATCGAAATGCCGTCTTAAGCATGAACATTGACAAATTTGATTCAGGGGATGTTGGCACCCTGCTGGATGTGGATTATGACATTGCCTGCCGTACCGGACTACAGTGTGCACCCCTGGTGCATGAAGGGATCGGAACCATTGACATACATGGAACGGTCAGGCTCAGCATCGGACCATTCAATACCGAAGCACATATTGATGCGGCTATTGAAGCTTTGAAGGATATCGCATCCATTCCACGCTAATTTAGTTTTGAATTTTGAATTTTGAATTTTAAATGAATTCAACAATCTAAGTTCGGCACCCTGAACGCTATTCATACCAATGCAGCACATCCTGCGCTACACACCATCTGGGCAGTTTTAGTTCTTCCGACTGGCCGTATATCCAATAATCTGCAATCCTGTCAATTGTTTTATCAGCTGTTTTCAATACTATCCAACGGTTGATATGATCATAAAAATTCCCTCTTCCTTTTGCAAGGATAAAAGATACAGGCACCTGGGTAATCCGTTCAAATGGAACTGCAACAGCATATTTGGGATAGATCATACTCCATGCCGATCCTGCCTCTGCAGTATAAAGAAAAGCATCGAGATCAAGATCTTTATTCTTAAAATATTCCCTTGGAGAATTAAGAGTGATAATCTCAGCATGCGGTAAATATCTTTGAAGCTTGTCGACATAATAAGGCATATCAAGGATCCCAACACGCAAACTATCCAAATTCATTATAGAGTTTGTGCTGCTAAAATCATCTTTTCTGTGATCTTCAACAATGAAGGCAAATGACTGATTCATATAAGGTTCACTGTAAACAATATCATGTGCATTGGTCATCAGATTTCCTGACATAACCAGATCAACAAAATTATTGTTCAATAAGCTGGCAACATCAGTCCTTCTGATCTTCACAAATTCCAGTTCAACTCCCCATTCCCTTGCAAGCGAATGGGCAAGTTCTACATCAAAGCCAACGAGCTGTTGGTTTTCATTCACGAATACAAAAGGCAAAGCCCCTGAAAAATATCCGACACGCACAAATCCCCTGCTTTTGATCTGGTCAAGTTTAGATATCGAAGGATCATCCGGTAGACGAACCGGAGTCCATTCAGGATAAATCTTAAGGTTTACTTGTTCAGAAAAGGTCTCCATCTGCATAAACTTTTTGTATTGTAAATACTCATAGTTGATGAAACCAAACATTGTTTTCAGTCCAAAAACGACAATAAGGGTAATCGTTACAGTAGGGACCAGGAATTTTAGTACACGCTTCCAGCTGATCCGGAGCATGTTGTTCATTGCCATCGTTCCCATCATAGCAATCGCCAGGATATGCACAACCGCAAGCAGGGTGCCAAAACGTGAAGTAACAATATCACTCAGAAGGTAAAGTTCTATTATATCATCCGGTATCCTGAAAGATTCGAAAAGCGAATGTATGGCCGGTACGGGATGTCCGAAAAATGAGAAGAAGCCCACAAGGACAAACTGCCCGTATTGTGATAAACTCAATGAGGTCCCGACAAACCATACGGCAAACAATACAAATGCCAGGGAAAACAGCTTGCCTGCACTTGGGAAATTAAAAGAAATCGGCACAAGAACATCTACGTTTGAGCGTGCTGTCTCTTCATCTATGCCCTTATCAACCAATGAATCAATGCTTTTTGAAATCAATAATGAGAGGACAACAAACAGGTTTGCCGTGGCGAAAGCTGTGATCAGCAAATCTTTATTCTTGCCAATAACATCTCTGTATTTCAATGGAGTAAAGCTGGTAACCAGTCGCGGTATAATGAAAAAAGCCGTTAGCAAAGCGATGGCCATATAAGCATACAAATATACTTGTAACCTTCCCAGTCCATCCAGATCCATGGTGCCTGAAGCACTGGCAGCTATCCCAAAAACACCGATTGGTGCAAGCTTGACAATAAAATTTGTAATTCTTGTGAGAGCCTTTATTATTACATCCATGCTCTTTAGCAATCCTTCTTTTTTATCTACACCCATTAATGCAATCCCGAGGGCAACACAAAAAAGTACAGTCGCCGGAACAACGTTTTCAGCCATGGAATGAAATGGATTAGCCGGAATATATAGCCCGAGAAAATCTATTTCCCCTGGAGGTTTAATCAATGTTTTGCTGAAGAAATTTGCAGTTTGCCACTCAGGAAATGTCAGCGGAATAAGCAGTATCATTACAAAAGCAATGACCCAGAGTGTAAGCAGGATCAGTCCACCTTTTTTAGCGATCATGCCGGCTTGTTGCAAATTAAGTTTTCCAAGGCCGGCAATCAAAGATATGGCAATATATGGTAATACGGTCATCTGCAAGAGCATGATAAATGCATCCCCGATAAAGCTGAACATTTCCATTTTTTCGCCAAAAAATATCCCGAGTCCTATTCCAAGGAAAAATCCAATGAATATCTATGTAGCAAGGTCAATCCTCGGTTTTCTTCTAATATTTTTTCCTGACATAGGCTGAGTATATTATCTTAAGTTCGAGCAAAGCTAGTCATAAATGATAATTATTACTTTTGCATTGGATCAACACCCATTATTTAAAACTTAAATTTCAAAACTTAAAATTTTATCAGATATGGCAAAAGTTTTGGGCATCGGAAATGCCCTGGTAGACATTATCATCCTTATTGATGATGACAGCTTGCTGGAAGAACTTGCTCTTCCCAAAGGCAGCATGCAACTGGTTGACATTACAAAATCAAGGCAGGTGAGAGAAGCCAGCGAACATCTGGATTCGTCATTTGCTTCCGGAGGATCGGCAGCGAATACCATTCACGGCCTGGCAAAACTGGGAATAGAGACCACTTTTATTGGAACAGTCGGAGATGATGAATATGGCAATTTTTTCAAGGAGGATCTTGAAAAAAATAATATTACCCCAAAGCTTTTTTTTAGTGAAACTCACTCGGGAAGAGCAGTGGCACTTATCAGCCCTGATTTTGAGC
Source organism: Bacteroidota bacterium (assembly GCA_013202965.1). GTDB lineage: Bacteria > Bacteroidota > Bacteroidia > Bacteroidales > B18-G4 > B18-G4. The sequence goes on from JABMQZ010000180.1 coordinate 16,804, forward strand.
GCACTTTTGCCACACACCTGGGTGCTGCAATAGAATTATGTGCCGATGATCTTGACACCAGTCATTTCAGAGACCATGATTATTTTCATATCGAAGGATATCTTGTTCAGGATAATGAATTGCTGGAGAAGGCCGTTAGGCTTGCTAAAGAAAATGAAATGATCATCTCTCTTGATCTGGCATCTTATAATATTGTTGACGAAAATCTCGATTTTCTGAAGTATATCGTGAAAGAATATGTTGATATTATATTTGCCAATGAAGAAGAGGCCATGTCATTTACCGGAAAAGCACCTCTTGAAGCCCTGCATGAATTGGCAACTATTTGCAGAATTGCCATTGTAAAAACAGGAAAAGACGGATCCCTGGTTAAAAGCGGGGATGTAGTGCATAAAATTGATGCAGCCGAAGCAAAAGTGACCGACACCAATGGAGCAGGTGACATATATGCTGCCGGATTTCTTTACGGCCTCAGCCAGGGATGGACCCTTGATAAATGCGGGCAGGCAGGTGCCATTCTCGCCGGTAAAGTTATCGAAGTCCTCGGGCCTAAACTGGACGAGAAAGGCTGGGAGGAAGTCCTTAAACAAATCCACAAACTTCGCTAAACATCAGATTGAATTTTCAGTCCTGTTTCTCTCTATCCCGCTCTCCCTAAATATTTGGACGGGTTTCTTTTATTATTAATCAGATTGTTATACTTTTGCATGCCATTTTGGGAGAATTTTTAACAAATTTTAGACACCAGGAACCATATGAAGGCCTATCAAACTAATGAAATCAAGAATATCGCCATACTGGGCGGTGCCAAGTCTGGAAAAACCACCATGGTTGAATCCATGCTATTCGAAGGTGGTGTGATCAAGAGAAGAGGTTCTATTGATGATAAAACCACAGTATCCGACTACAGGGATATCGAACTTGAACGCCAGAATTCAATATCTGCAAGCGTACTGTATACTTTATACCAGGGCAAGAAAATCAATATTATTGATACTCCGGGTTTTGATGATTTTGTTGGTGAAGTTGTTTCCACCCTGAAAGTGACAGATACTGCCATCATGGTCGTAAATGCACAGAATGGTGTTGAGGTAGGTACAGAAATTGCCTGGCGGCACGCAAGTAAAATGAACAGTCCGGTTATTTTTGCCATCAATCACCTGGAACATGAAAATTCAAACTTTGATGAGACCATCACCCAAATGAAAGCAAATTTCAGTGGTGGTATTACCACAGTTCAATACCCGGTCAATGCAGGCCTGGGGTTCAACTCCTTCATCGATCTCATCAAAATGAAGCTGTATAAATATGCCGATGATGGCGGTAAGGCTGAGATCCTGGATATTCCGGACGATGAAAAAGCCAAAGCTGAAGAATTACAGGCATCCATGATCGAAGACCTTGCAGCCAGTGATGAATCTCTCATGGAAATCTTTTTTGAAAACGGAACGCTTTCTGAAGATGAAATGAGAAGCGGGCTTAAAACCGGTCTTACAACAAGGGGTTTCTTCCCTGTAATGTGCATAAATGCCAAGCATAACATGGGCGTGGACAGACTGCTTGAGTTCATTGTAAACAACGTTCCTTCACCGGATGAAATGCCAGCCATTAAAACCAAAGACGGCAAAGAACTTGGGTGTAATCCTTCTGATCCAACAACGGCTTTTGTTTTCAAGACGACGATGGAGTCTCACCTCGGGGAAGTGATTTTTATGAAAGTTTATGGTGGCGAGATCACAGAAGGCATGGATATGAACAATGCCAACACCAGCACCAAGGAGAGGATCTCACAATTGTTCGCGTTCTGTGGTAAGAACCGTGAAAAACTTGATAAAGTTTATGCCGGTGATATTTTTGCCACTATCAAGCTGAAGAATACTCAAACGAATAATACACTCAATGCGCTCAAAAATACAACTGAGGAAATTGAGCCAATTGTGTTCCCGAATCCTAAGTACCGGACAGCAATCAAAGCCCTGAACCAGGCAGATGATGAAAAACTTGGTATGGCACTAAATGAAATTCGTAAGTCGGACCCAACCATTATCGCAGGTTATTCAAAAGAATTGCGTCAGCTGATCGTAGAGGGTCAGGGAGAACTTCACCTCAACATCCTGAAGTGGCAACTTGAGAACCAATATAAGATCCTTATTGAATTTCTAACACCTAAGATCCCTTACAGGGAAACCATTACCAGGGTTTCACAAGCCAACTACCTCCACAAAAAACAATCCGGTGGATCAGGCCAGTTCGGAGAAGTTTATATGCTGATCGAGCCTTATATTGAAGGAGCACCCGAACCGAAAAAGTTCAAACTGAAACAGCAGATCAAAATGTCATCAGTTAATCCGCTTAGCATTATCAAGGGTGATTCCGAGCTTACCGTGAATGTCAGAGGAAAAGATGAAATTGAGCTTGAATGGGGCGGAAAGCTGATGTTCTATAATTGTATTGTTGGTGGTGCCATCGATACCCGGTTCCTTCCTGCAATTTTAAAAGGAATTATGGAACGCATTGAGCGCGGTCCACTTACCGGATCATATGCACGCGACATCAGGGTAATGGTGTATGACGGGAAAATGCACTCCGTCGACTCTAATGAAATTTCATTTAAACTGGCAGGCCGTAATGCTTTCAGCCTGGCTTTTAAAGAAGCTGGTCCAAAGATCATGGAACCAATCTATGATGTAGTCATCATGGTTCCTGAAGACAAGATGGGTGGTGTGATGACCGACCTGCAGGGACGCCGTGCCATCATCATGGGCATGGAAGGAGGCACCATCAAAGCCCGCGTACCCCTGGCAGAAATGAACAGGTACTCAACCGCTCTAAGCTCACTTACCAGTGGAAGAGCTTCATACGAGATGACATTTGATGAATATGTACAGGTGCCATCCGATATCCAGGATAAACTCCTGAAAGCATACGAAGAGCAAAGCGAAGAAGATTAATACATTGAGGCGGCTCCCAGCCGCCTTTTTTGTTTGAAGCTTATGGCATCCCTGGCCAATTTTTGGTCATTTACATATCTTTTTTTTGCATTTCCTCTGAAAATAATTATCTTTGAAGAACAGGCTACCTCCTCCGCACTGGGTGGATAGGGTGGTGCAGGAGAAGTGCTGTATAAATTCAGTAACCCGAGTGAAGTTCTTTACGTATACAATTTATATGAAGATAGTATAAATGTATATATATTTGTAATCAGCAGCAAGGCCCAATAATGACCAAAAAAATACTTTCATGAAAAAGTTCGCATTTTTATTGATCTTTTCGTTTCTTTCATTATCATTCGTTTATTCCCAGGAATGGATCAAAGATCTGCCCCAGGAAAAACTTGAGAACGGGAGCCTGACATTTTACGAAATACAGGATGCCTTCTACAACTACTGGGAACCTTATGATGTTGATAATGCTTATTATTATGTTAATGGTGAAAAGCTAAAAGCTCCTTATTATAAACTTTTTAAGCGCTGGGAATGGTACTGGCAAAGCAGAATAAACCCGGAAACGGGAGAATTCCCGGATGTTTCCGCACTGGATGAACATTATAAAAACCTTCAGGAAAACAGGAGCCTTTCAGGAAACTGGACTGATATGGGACCATACAACTCTCCGGGAGGCTATGCCGGATTGGGCAGGCTGAACTGCGTTGCTTTTATTCCGAATAGTCCGAGTGAATATTATGCCGGCGCTGCCTCAGGTGGCATCTGGTACACTGCCGATGATGGATCAACATGGGTCAACCTCAACGATACCGTGCCGGTGCTCGGCGTGAGTGATATTATTGCTATTGATCCTGTAACAGGCCCTGATATTATTTACATCGCTACCGGCGACCGCGACGGAGGATCACTCTGGTCATTAGGCGGACAGCAAAGCAATGATAATAATAGTGTGGGTATATTGAAATCTGTTGATGGCGGAGTAACATGGGATACCACCGGATTGAGTTTTACGACTAACCAGAAGGTCAGGGTGAACCGATTGCTGATGGACCCGAATTCAGCTTACCAAACAATGTATGCAGCAACTACCCAGGGTTTATATAAATCCTTAGATGGAGGGGTGAACTGGACCCTCAAGACAACACTGGCTTTTATCGACATGGAATTTCGCCCTACAACACCTTCAACAATATACGCTTCTACGGAAGGATCTTCCACTACATCAATATACCTTTCCGTAGACTATGGTAACACCTGGAACTTTATTAGCAGTTATTCCGGAATCAGGACGGAGTTGGCTGTTAGTTACAACCAGCCTCAATGGGTATATGCCCTGGTGGCAGGAACTAATGGCTTGAATGGTGTTTATAAATCAACTACTGATGGTGCTTCTTATTCAATGGTTTTCGATGGCAGTCTAACAAATCATAACCTTTTGGGTTGGTGGTGTAGTGGGAACGATGCGGGCAGCCAGGGATGGTATGACCTCTGTATTGCTGTTGACCCCAACAATGCGAACATTGTTTATACCGGGGGAGTGAACACCTGGAAATCTACTGATGGCGGTTCAACTTTTAACATCGTAAACCACTGGACAGGCTGTGGCCCGCCAAGCAATGCGCAGGCTGTACATGCCGATAAACACTTCTTTGCCTTTCAGAATGGGACTTCTACCCTTTTCGAATGCAATGACGGCGGGCTTTATAAAACCTCTGACGGTGGAATTAACTGGGCACATTTATCGTCCGGCATGGCCATTTCACAGATCTACCGCCTGGGCGTAGGCCAGACCAATGCTGATGAAGTGATCATCGGCCTGCAGGACAACGGCTCAAAAGCAAGGCTGGGCGGTGTCTGGACAGATATTATAGGTGGCGATGGCTTTGAATGTATTATCGATTATACCAATGAGAATACCCAATACGGAACATTATATTTTGGGGCTATTTATCTGACCACTAATTACTGGGCTACATCCGGTACCCTGATCACCGGCAGCTTGCCGGGCAGCGGCGCATGGTGTACTCCTTACCTCATAGATCCTTCCAATAACCAGACACTTTACGTTGGATACAGCGATGTCTGGAAAACCACAAACCAGGGCAGCAGCTGGTCCAAGATCAGCAATCAGGGTACTACTGATTTTCAATCGATGGCCATTGCAGCCAGCAATACCAACTATATTTATGCTGCAACACACAGTGATATTTACAGGACTACTAACGGAGGAGGCATAAGCCAGACCTGGCCCAATATCAACTCAAATCTTCCGGTAAGTTCAGCCAATATTACGTATATTACTGTTAAAAATGATGATCCCAACCATATCTGGGTTTCAATGGGGGGATATAACAGCCATGGTGTTTATGAAACGACCAATGGTGGTGCAAGCTGGACAAATATTTCAGCAGGTTTGCCACAGATTCCGGTCATGTGTGTCATCCAGAATACACAAAACCTGACAGCCATCGAATTATATGCAGCCACCGATGTGGGTGTGTATATAAAGGATGGTGGGAATAACTGGATCCCTTTTAATACAGGGCTTCCCAATGTTGTGGTTACAGAGCTTGAAATCTATTACGATAATATTACTCCCGCTAACAGTAAGATTTATGCAGCAAGCTATGGAAGAGGGGTATGGTCATCTGATCTTTATTCTGCTTACCTGGTACCGGTAGCTGATTTTTCAGGAACTCCAACTTTAGGCTTGCCACCACTTGATGTTGTATTCTCAGACCTTTCTCTCAACACCATAACTAGCTGGGCATGGGATTTCGGCAATGGCAGCACCTCCACCATACAAAACCCCTTAAATACTTATCACAACCCGGGATTGTATTCTGTCCAGCTCATTGTTACAGGGCCGGGGGGGATTGATTCAATCACCAAAACCGACTATATTCAGATTAATTATTTTCCACCCACAGCAGATTTTATAGCTGATGTAACTTCAGGAGATGCCCCACTGATAGTAAATTTTACCGATCTGTCCCTTGACTCTGTGGATACCTGGTTTTGGGATTTTGGTGACGGAAACACTTCCGCTATTCAACATCCGCAACATATTTACAATGATCCGGGATTATATACGGTATTTCTCACTGTAACAGGCCCCGGAGGAAATAGTACACTCACAAAAACAGACTATATCAGCGTACAATATCCTACGCCTACTGCAGGCTTTATTGGGACTCCGACATCCGGCCTTCCTCCGCTTACAGTTAATTTCACCGATCTGTCTACTGATTCAGTAAACACCTGGTTATGGAACTTCGGAGATGGCGGAACCTCTATCATGGCAAATCCGGTATACCAATATCAGAATTCCGGTAGTTTTACTGTCAGTCTTACAGTAAGTGGTCCCGGGGGGAGCGACATCGAAACCAAACCGAATTATATCACAGTTTCCAATGTGCCCCCGCAGGCTGATTTTTCCGGTAATCCCATATCCGGCTATTTCCCTCTGCAGGTGAATTTTACTGATCTCACCACCGGAGTGGTCAACGCCTGGAAATGGTATTTCGGTGATGGAACTATAATGACTACCCAGAACCCTGTACACACTTATTCGAACTCCGGTAATTACACTGTCAGTCTGAAATCGACAGGGCCCGGAGGCTCCGATTCAATTGCAAAGGTGAATTATATTACTGTACTCGTTGGCATAGAGGAATTAAGTACTGATGCGCTGAAGATCTATCCGAATCCATGCAATGACTACCTGATCATCAGCTCTGAAAAGCCTGTATCTTCAATTAAGATGGCAGATATCATGGGGAACATCGTAAAAGATGAACTGATACATTGCCCTGCTCCATGTGAACGGAAGATCAACATGCTTGAACTGCATTCCGGTATTTACTTCTGCAGGATCATCATGGAGAATGGTGATATCGTGCTGATGAAGGTGCTGAAAGAATAATTTTCTACCACATTAACTCCAGTAACTCTCTGTATTGACCTTCAGAGAGTCTATGATGTGCTCCGCTTACTGCCTTATCTGTCATGGTCTGAATGATGGTTTCCTTATCATATAAACCATAAGAAGTCTCGGATAATCTCACCGGGCTGTTGATGCTGATGAAAAACGCTTCCAATGCATTGATGGTATCATTCACGGATTGTGTTCCAAACAAATTCCGGCCCAAATGAATGATGCGGTCTCCTGCTTTGTCCTCATGCAGCTTTAACCAGGCCGGATAGGCAATTGAAAGAGATGCCCCATGCGGCACATCATACAAGACCGACAATATATGCCCTATGCCGTGTACTCCCCAGTCGCCGGAAACACGGCCATACGCGCAAAGATTGTTTAATGCCATGCTTGCGGCATACATGATGCGGGCACGAAGGTCATAATCAGAAAGGTTCTCCATAAGCCGGGGCCCATACTCAATGGCTTCCCTGATAATAGAGAATACAAAGCGGTCAGAAAGACTGGCATCACCTTTCCCAAAATATGCTTCCAGTGCATGGGCGATCAAATCAGCAATACCAAAGGAGGTATAGTCGGCAGATACGCTGATGGTATAGGAAGGATCAAGGAAAGACACCGCAGGATACATTGGAGGATACCCAAAACCCATCTTTTCATTTGTTTCATTATCCTGCACCACTGCAAAGCGGTTCAATTCAGTTCCTGTTGCAGCAAGGGTCAGGACAGCCAGGAGCGGAATGCCAGAAACAGGTTTTTCATTCCCTTTCACATACTCCCAGGGATCGTGTTCTCCTGGTATAGCAATGGCCATTACCTTAGCCGAATCAATAACACTACCTCCACCAACAGCAAGAATAAGCTCAACATTTTTTGCTTTGCCCAATGCTGAAGCTGCCCGTACGTCTTCAATAACAGGATTGGGCTTAATTCCCGAAAATTCGAACACCTCGGCACCGGCAGATTCCAGCTGCTCCATCACTGCATCATAAATGCCATTTCCTTTTATGGATCCCTTGCCATAAACAAGCAAAACCCGTTTACCCCGCCTGGCAATTTCACCCGATAAGTTACTGATCACACCACGTCCGAAATATGCCTTGACCGGATTATAAATTTCAAAGTTTTCCATAATTTTATTTGTTTAAATCAGGTGATGATGCCACTCCCCAGGCAAATCTTCTTTTCTTTATCATAGATCACTCCGAACTGTCCGGGTGCAATACCGGAAATTGCTTCATCGGATTGGATTGCAAACATTTCTCCGTTTCTAACAAGGGTTCCGGAGTTGAATTCCGGCTGATGCCTGATCTTGAAATTGATTCTCTGTGGTGACGAATAATCCGGAATATTAAATTTATGAATGAAGTGAAAATCTGAAAGCAAAATCTTATCACTGTACTGGGCAATTGGGTCATGGCCATTTGAAATATAGAGTACATTTTCCTCCATATCTTTCTTTACCACAAACCACGGACCCTGGCTCAATCCCAGTCCTTTGCGTTGTCCAATAGTGTGAAACCATAGCCCTTTATGCTCGCCCCAGATCTTTCCGGTTTCCAGTTCAACTACCTGCCCGGGATTCTCCCCAACATATTTCCTGATAAAGTCATTATAGTTAATCTTACCTAAAAAACAAATTCCCTGGCTGTCGGGGCGATGGGCACTTGGCAGTTTCATCTCCTCTGCCAGTTGCCTGACCTCCTTTTTCCATAAATCATGAATCGGAAACATGGCCTTCGACAGCTGTGCATAGGTGATCTGCCCAAGAAAATACGTTTGATCCTTCCTTATATCCCTGGCCGTACCAAGATAAAATTGGCCTTCCTTTTCAATCACAGAGGCATAATGGCCTGTGGCGATCCTGTCAAAATCTTTTCCATACTTATCTTCAAAACTGCCGAATTTGATCAGCCTGTTACACATGACATCAGGGTTTGGGGTAAGCCCTTTTTTTACCGTGTCAATGGTATAACTTACAACCCGCTCCCAATATTCTTTCTGCAGATCCACGACCTCCATTTTCAGCCCGTACTTTTTAGCGATCCAGGTCGTGATCTCAATATCTTCTTCTGAAGGACAATCCATATAGCCTGCTTCACCCTCCATAGCAATCTTTATATAAAAGATCACCGGCTCATATCCCATCTCCTTTAGAAGAGGAATGGTAACTGAGCTGTCGACACCTCCGGATACCAAAGCGGCTATGTACATGATTCAATTTTATGCAAAAATACTAAAAAGAGTGCCGGGTGCAGATTAATGTGATCATTCGCAGATAAAACCGGAATTAATAAATACTACTTCAGGATCTGAATAATATAAAAATCATCAATTCTATTTGATCTTATCCGGATTCTTCGAGAGAAAACTTTTCCAGCTTCCGTATTGTTCTCCGTCAGCAGAAGGCTTACGCTGAAAATAATGGCAAACGGCCACAGCAAGCCCGTCAGTGGCGTCAAAATATTCAGGAGGATCCTTAATGGAAAGCAGGTTCATAAGCATGGCAGCAACCTGCTCCTTGGAAGCATTTCCTTTACCGGTAATCGATTGTTTAATTTTACGCGGCGAATACTCATGTATGGGAACATCCAGGCTTAATGCTGCAGCCATGGCAACACCCTGGGCCCTTCCGAGCTTTAACATTGACTGAACATTTTTACCAAAAAAAGGAGCCTCAATAGCCAGCTCATCCGGCTTATATTCTGTGATCAGGGATCTTGTACGTTCGAAGATTTTTTTTAGTTTTAAGCCATGATCGGGAAGCTTCCCCAGCTTAATTACTCCAAGCGTGATAAGCTCAATTTTATTACCTTTATTGTGGATTAAGCCATAACCCATAATATTGGTTCCGGGATCGATACCCAATATAATACGGTCACTGTTCAATGGCAGGTGCTTTTAAACATTAAGATGAAAACAAAAGTACGCAAAACATACAACTATCTGATCAGGATACTGATAATTGCCGCGACCTACGGATTTATTTACAAGCAGATATTTCGTCAGCGGGATTTGTCAGCAACCTATAATACTTTTCAGGACTTATTCAGCAGTAATTGGTTTATTTGGATGATCATTGTGGTTTTCCTTCTGATGCTTTTGAACTGGGGCATCGAAGCCTTGAAATGGTGTTTTTTGATCAGGAAAATTGAACGGGTCTCATGGATCAGGTCATTTGAAGCCGTGCTCAGTGGGGTAGCTATCAGCTCTTTCACACCAAATCGTGTGGGCGATTATTTCGGGAGGGTTTTTATTCTCGAAAGGGGAAATCGCATAGAAGGCATTTTAATTACTTTTCTGGGAAGCATGAGCCAGCTGTTGATCACTTTTGTTCTGGGGACCAGTTCCATATTTCTCTTATTTATAGGATATCATGCAGAATTGCTATTGTATTTTTCTATCCCCGCTTATTTGTATGCTTATTTTTTATGGGGAGGAGGAATATTGATCCTTGGATTAAATATCCTGGTCATCCTCCTGTTTTTGAACATTTCCGTATTCTCATTCCTTACAGCCCGCCTGAAAGGCAAGCTCCTGGAAAAACTGACAAGATATATTGATATTCTTTCTTCTTATACTATCAGGGAGCTGATCAGCATTATTTTCCTGAGCTTATTCAGGTTTGTGGTATTTTCTTTTCAAATGTATCTCTTACTGAAGATCTTTTCTGTAGACCTTCCTTTCTTTCACGCCATGATCATCATAGCCGTGACCTTCTTTGTAATGACCATCATTCCTACAATTACCATTACAGAATTGGGTATTCGTGGTTCCGTTGCCCTGTTCCTGATAGGGATGTATTTCGGAGGGCCCGACATAGCGCCTCAATCCATAAACCTGGGTATTATCGCTGCTTCCACCTCCCTATGGATTATTAATCTTGCGATACCAGCACTCATAGGAGCCATCTTCGTGCTAAATCTTAAATTTTTCAGAAAATCCAAGCAATGAACCTCTGGGAAATCCTTATCATTTCACTGCTTTTAATATCAGGAATATCTTATGCCGGCCTGATCTCATATCTTACACTGGCTTGGTTCAGATTACATAAAACTACCATTCCGGATACCATAAATACGGATATAAGCGTCGTGGTCCCTGTCCGTAATGAAGAAGAACATATTGTAAGCCTGCTTCAGAATCTCCTTTCACAACATTATCCTGAAAATAAATATGAGATTATTATAGTGAATGACCACTCAATTGACGGAACTGTTGCCGGTGTCGAAAAGCTGGCAGCGGATAAGCGGATTGTCCTGCTGGATCTTGAAGATGGCAAGAGCGGTAAGAAAAGTGCTCTTATGCTGGGCATAAAGCATGCAAAGGGCCAACTGATTATAAGCACGGATGCTGATTGCCATCACGGTAAATACTGGCTGCAGACCCTCGCCTCCTTTTATGATAACGGAAGATATAAAATGGTTTCAGCTGCAGTAGCCATAGATAATCCAAAGGGATTTACCGGCCATTTTCAGGCATTGGAATTCCTGAGCCTGGTAGGGTCCGGGGCCGGCTCAATAGGTGCAGGTTTCCCGATCATGTGTAACGGGGCAAACCTTGCTTTTGAAAAAGAAGCATTTAATGAAGTAGGCGCTTATCGGGGAAATGAGCATATCCCGGGGGGAGATGATATTTTCCTTCTTGAAAAGTTCAGCCGGCACTTTAAAGCAGGAAGTATTGGTTTTGTCAAAGACCGCAGGGCTATCGTTTACACCGGGGCATCAGAAAGTATAATGGACTTTTTCAGACAAAGGATCCGCTGGGTAGCCAAAAGCCCGGGATACCGGAACCCTGCAATGATCAGCACTGCAATAATTGTGCTTTTGTTCAACCTCTGCTTATTGATCTCACTGGCCGGATCTGCATTTTCCAATAAATTATTGTTTGCTTTTCTGGCAGCCCTTTTACTAAAAAACATTATCGATTTTCCACTGCTGTGGAATATCAGCAGTTTTGTCGGACAGCAAAAGCTGATGCGTTGGTATTTTCCGTTTCAGTTGATCTATTTTTTCTTTATAAGTGCATCAGGGATTTTAGGAAACCTTTCCTCTTACACCTGGAAAGGCAGGAAAAGATGATTCAGGCCTGCTTAAGGGTTTTTCCGATACAAAACCTCTGCTATTTTCAAATCCTCAGGAGTAGTAATCTTAATGTTTTCTTCAATCCCCTTAAGCAGATTGATGTGTACTCCTATGGCTTCTGCTACCGTGGCATCATCAGTAAATGAAGGCCTGTAGGCTTGTTCATAGGCTTTCTTGATCAGCATAACTTCAAAAACCTGCGGGGTCTGGATCAGTCTGAATTTTAATCTGTCGACAGGACGGTTTTCGTCTCCTGAAATTTCCCTTACTGAATCCCTGAGTGGAAGTGCAGGTACCGCATTCCCCTTTTTCGATGCTGCATTAAAGCATTCTTTTATCAGTGCAGAAGAGATCAGCGGACGGACTGCATCGTGTATTGCAACAAGTCCCTTATCATTCACAAGTTTTAATCCATTTTGGACGGAGTGAAATCTTGTTTTCCCGCCACTACAAAGCGAATGTTTTATCTGAAAATTATACTTTTTACAAAGTTCTTTCCACTCCCCTATAAAAACCTCCGGCAGAACAAGGATCATTGTTATTGATCCGGAATACATGGCAAAACACTGCATGCTATGCATGATCACAGGTTTTCCTGCAAGTTCCATGAATTGCTTTGGGGTGGAAGATCTCATTCTGCTGCCCAGGCCACCGGCAGTAATAATTACAAATTCTTCAGCCATAAGAATTTTGTTACATTTCTCCACAAAAATTCCGGGTGGTTCAAATCCGTATTTATATAAAAAAAAATCTTTGAAATTGATTATCCTCGGGGCAAGCCCACGAGGTATTAACCCAATTTCATTCCGCAATAGCGGAACCAGATTTTTATAA
>JABMQZ010000181.1 GCA_013202965.1 Bacteroidota bacterium
GAACCCCTTAAAGACTTGCACTAGCAATTGAATCTACGAGGAGATTTTTATATAGAAAATCTGTTATTCTCTTATATAGATGATACCTGGTGTTGCCTCCGTAAATACCATGGTTCTTATTTGGATAGAATTGCATTTCAAACTGCTTATTAGATTCTGTAAGAGCTGTGATCAGATCAATGGAATTCTGAATATGCACATTGTCATCAGCAGTTCCATGTATAAGAAGGAATTTTCCTTCCATCTGATCAGTGAAATTTATAGGTGAATTATCCTCGTAACCATCCGGGTTTTCCTGAGGTGTCCTCATGAATCGCTCTGTATAGATATTATCGTAATACTTCCAGTTTGTGACAGGAGCCACCGCTACACCAAGGTCAAAAATATCCGCACCTTTAGTCATGCACAATGTTGCCATGAATCCGCCGTAACTCCAGCCGAAAATTCCAATATGTCCATCATCGATCCAGGAGAGGGAAGCGAGATATTTTGCTGCGGCAATCTGATCTATGGTTTCGTATTTCCCTAACTCCAGGTAAGTCATTTTCTTAAACTCTTCGCCTCTGGCTCCGGTGCCCCGGTTATCAACAGATATACAAAATATTCCGTTTTGGGCCAGCATCTGGTACCAAAGATTTCCGCCACCCCAGCTATTTAAAACAGTTTGGGAGCCGGGACCTCCATAAACATACATCAAAACAGGGTATTTTTCGTTTTTGTCAAAATTATGCGGAAGGATCCTCCATGCATTGAGGCTTATGCCATCCTCTGTTGTAATAGTCAGGAATTCTCTCTCTCTATAGCCATATTCCTGAAGTTTGTCAATTAGCGCCTGATTGTCTTCCAATACCCTGATCTCTTTGCCATTTGATTTGTTCATGCTAATATAGGGTGGCGTATTGGCATTGGTGTAAGTGTTGATATAATAATCAAAATTTTTGCTGAAGCTGGCACTGTTCGAGCCTTCTTTCGATGAAATCATGCTTATTTCTCCTTTCAGACTTACAGAAAGAAGGTCCTTGTTTAGAGCAGAAGTCTTAGCTGCTTCAAAAAATATAAGCTTTCTCTCAGGATCATATCCTTTCAGGTCTGTAACATCCCATCTCCCTTTCGTGAGTTGTTGCACCAAATTGCCTTGCATATCATAATAATATATGTGATTGTATCCATCTGCTTCACTTGTGATAAGAAAATGATCCGAATCTATAAAAATGAGGTGATCAGTTATATCGATATAATATTTGTTCTCTTCAGCATATATTACATGGCTCATTCCGGTTTCAGTATCTGCAAGTAAGATCTCAAGTCTGTTCTGTAATCGGTTCATGCGTTGGATGGAGAGTATTCCTTCTTTTTTAGTCCATTTTATCCTGGGAATATACTGGTCTGGTTCAGTACCTATATCAACGGGAATGCTTAATCCTTTTTCAAGATCATAAATATGAATACTTACCAGAGAGTTGTCTTCACCAGCCTTGGGGTATTTATAGCGGTGCATTTCCGGATAAAGTTCTCCCCACAGTTGCATTTCGTATTCCACAACATTACTTTCATTAAAACTGTAATATGCAATTTTTGATCCATCGGGCGACCAGAAAAATCCTTTGGTAAAACCAAATTCTTCTTCATACACCCAGTCAGTGGTACCATTAATGATGAATCGGTCTTTACCATCTACTGTTATCTGAATTTCCTCTCCGCTTGACAATTCCTTGTAATAAAGGTTATTTTCACGAACGAAAGCTATTTTGCTTCCATCAGGAGAAAAATGGGCGAGCCGTTGTTTTCCATGATCAGATAATGCTGTGAGCTGCTTTGCCTGAAGGTCCCAAATATAAAACCTGGATTTACTTGACCATCTGTAGATACGTTCCGTTTCTGTTGGGATAAGCATTTTTTGCTCATCCTCGCTAAATGTGTAATTACGCAATTTTATGGGTTCTTCAGAGTTCCGGGGAGTTAGATCAGAACCATTTACGAATATTTTTACCAATTTTCCTGTTTTGTAGGAGTAAATATTTATATCTCCATTCTCAAGAGTGGTATAATGCTTGCCGTCAGCAAGCGACTTGATGCCATAAACCCCTTGTGAACGAAACTCATTTCTTTTAATGACATTATCAAGGGTGAAGGTTTTTTCTGTTTCCTGGGCAACTATTAAGGAAACAATTAGTCCAATAAGTAGGGAAAATAATAATTTCTTCATCCTAATGTTTTATTAGTAATTGCTGAATATGCAAAGATATAATAATCGGGTAAGCCTAGGATGATTAATTTATTTTCATTATTAATAAGCGCATGCTTTTTTTTAGTATTTTCACGATCCCAATTAAAAATTATCTTTGAACATTTTATCGTTAAGGTTTTGTAACATATTACTGATGTTTACGTAAGAATAGTTCAATATATTAACGGTAAATAATAAACAGAACTAAATCATTTCTAATTAGGGGGCAGCTATGAAGCGCAAAATTACTTTTTTGATTCTTTTTAACTTTCTTATAAGCTGTGGATTAACAGCACAGGATTTTGATTTCTCCCAGTGGTATAATAACCCGACTTATTATAATCCTGCATATGTTGGCCTCACGCCTGGGTTTAAAGCCCGATTTACTTATCGCAGGCAAATGGTTAAGATCGCTGGCGATTTTAAAACCTATGCTTTTTCAGCGGATATTGCTGAACGTAACTTGCCGGGTGCAGGTGGTATTGGGATTCTGGTTGATAATTATAATGCTTCACAGGGCTTGGTAAATCATACGATCGTTGGGGTCATGCCATCGGTCCGGGTGCCAATTGCAGAGTATATGGTGATGCAGTTAGGTATTCAGGCTGCTTTCGTACAGAAAAGACTGAATTGGGATAATCTTATTTTCCCCGATCAATTAGATCCACGATATGGTAATATTTATCAAACAGGATTTATAGCTCCGAACAACGATAAGGTTACATATCCCGATTTTACTGCCGGATTGCTGTTTCAATTCAAAGGGAACAATGTTTCCGGAGTGGTTGGCGGAGCCTGGCATCATCTGACAAGGCCGAATGAATCATTTTATGAGGGCACCTCACCACTTGCACGAAAATGGGTTGTTCATATGGATCTGATCTGGGAACTTGATCAGAATAACAGGGGAGGGTATCACAAACGGCGCACTGCCGGGTTTAAGGTAAATCCTGGTTTTATCTTTCAGAACCAGGCCACTTTAAGTCAGTATGCCATTGGCGTAAACTTTTATTTTACCAGTGTTTACCTTGGTATGTGGTATAAAAACGAGGCCTTCCAATATGACACCTACAGTACATTTTCTGTAATGGGTGGTGTCAGGATTCCCTTCTCTGAAGTTGCAAACATGAAAGTCATATATAGTTACGATTTCGTGATCTATCCTGAATATTCCTTTACAGGGCCGACTCATGAATTTACACTTTTGTTTGAATTCGATGACATTGGATTATTTCAGCCTAAGACTATCGGAACCGCCCGGCATCGCGGGAATGGATCTGTAATGGAATGCTCACCATTCTAAGCCTAAGCAACAAATTCTTTGCCCTTCCTCGTGATACCATACTCCTGCACTGAAGCCTCCGCCAAGACTACGACTGCCACCGGAAGTTTCGACGCAAGCGTATGTTTTACCGCACTCATTCATAGTTTCTCGAAGGCCAGGACGGAAGCAGAATAACATGGATGAATTCGCCAAACAGATTTACTGCTACTTCGTAAATTATAATTGAGTCTCATTGATGAGAAGAGTGGGTGTGAATTTTGAACTAAATTCACACCCACTGAAACCAATTCAAGCAAAGAAACATCTCAAGCAAATAAACAAATAAGAATACCAATGAAGACAAAAAACCCGGCATGTGATTACACCATGCCGGGTTTTCAGATAATGAAATTGAATTTTATCTAATAAGCGTGACTACACCGGATGTATGATAGTTTCCATCTTCATCCAGCATACCGCGCCATATAGTGCCATCAACAAAGGTACCTGATGCCTTCCAGATATAATTGCCAACTGAAAGAAATACTGTGTTTCTGTCATTATCCTTCCAACCATTCCAGCTGCCAGTAGGCACACCATTACCAGTTAATTGTGTTGAAGACCATACAAGATTACCCCATTGTGTATATACGGCGATCTTAAACTTCTTTAGGTTTATTCCCGTCGGCCTGAACCTTCTCAATTCGGACTTGCCCCTAGGCTGAAAAGCATTCGGAATAAAAAGGCCTTTGAATAGGATCTCGTATTCGAGAATGCTTGAATCGGGGCAGCCAAAATCGTTATAGGACACCAGCAAAATTGTGTATGTGCCATCTCCCAGGTACTTGACCACCGGACTGAATTCATCTGATGTTTCCCCGTTGCCAAAGTCCCATTCATATTCCACAGCTCCCAAAGTGGTGTTTTCAAGCAATATCTGTCCCTGTGTGTTTTCATAATTGTCTACAATAACGAAACTGGCATCTGGTACATCATGGACATCAATTGTTTTTTGAATGGTATCAAGGCACTGATTCATATCCTCAATGATCAAAGTAACAGTATATGGCCCGGCAGCAGTATATGTGTATGTTGGGTCCTGGAGGACAGAGGTATCGTTTGCTGAAAATGAATCTCCAAAACTCCAATTCCATTGGTAGATCTCAGAACCGGATTGGATTGATTCATCAAAGAATTCTGTCGAAATTTCAAGACAGGAACTTGTATTGCTGAATTCTGCCTCAGGCGGTTCAAATATATCAATGGGGTTCACCAGTGTATCTGTACAGCCGTTGTCGCTGGTAACGATCAACTCCACATCATATGTGCCGGCTGCCGGATAATTATAGCCTGGATTCTCCAGTGTTGAGGTATCATCAGGATTGCTTAGGTCACCAAAATTCCATTCCCATCCGATAACATTACCGCCATTGCCTTCTGCACGGCTTTCGAAGAAGGTAGTATGATTGTAACATGTAGCAAAGGATAAGAAGTCAGAAACAGGTGTAGGGCTGATTTCCACTTGCATAAACGCTGTATCCCTAAAAGTATTTCCATTGACATTTGCAAAAATAATAAAGGCAACTGTATAGGTGCCGGGGTCCTCAAATACGTGGCAAATGGTATCCGGTTCAGAAGTAAATATATCAACATTGCCATCTCCATAACTGAATTGCCATTGGTTGATACCGCCGGATGATCCGTAGAATTCTGCTGTGTTCACGAAACACACTGGTTGAGCAGAACAGAATGGCGGATCAATGACTTCAAAGGAAGCGGCAACACATGGCCCTTTGTATACAGCTTTGATAATAGAATCATAACATCCCAGGTAATTAGACACCAATAATGTTACATAATAAATACTGTCGCTGCCTGAGTATACATGGGTTGGATATTGTTCTGTTGAAGTATTGCCGGAACTGCCAGGATCACCGAAATCCCAATACCAGGATTGGATGAAGGTACCATTGCCCACTGAGAGATCATAGAATGATGTAGGCGTGTCACAATATGCAGTATCTGTAATAAAGTCGGGTGTTGGCAATGAATCAACGGTAAGCTGATGATATGATGTGGCTGAGCAGCCGTAAATATCCGTAGCATCCAAATATACAAGGTAGGTTCCCGGTGCAGGATAGAGATAGGATACAGTATCACTTGGAGTGGAAAATACAGGTGATCCGTCTCCAAAGTCCCAATTCCATTCTGCAATGGAATCATTGCTTGGCATAAAACTGCCTTCAAACAATGTCCTTTCCCTGTAACAGACTTGATCTGCAATAAAATCAACACTTACCTGGCCGAATAAACACACTGTATCAGAATAAGTACTGGTACAAAGGTTTTCATCAGTTACAGTGAGGTTTACAATGTAACATGAATCCAGGTTATCATAAATATATGAAGGGTTGATCTCGGATGAGAAATAACCGTCGTCCAATTCCCATTGCCAGGACTGCAGCGGACTTCCGCTTGATCCGTATGTTGACTCATCATTAAACTGGACAAGACCAGGAGGTTCACAAAACTGGTTAAAAGTGAAAGCAGCCTGCGGCACGTCATACACTTCCACCCATTGCCCGATCGTGGCAGCGCAAGCATTATTGTCTGTAACTGTCAATTCTACGAAATAATTATCTATGGCAGAAAACAGAAAACCGGTGTTTTGTAAATCGGAAGTGTCACCGGGAGCAAGGCCCGGATCATTAAATTTCCAGAACCAGCTGCTTATTATGGCATCGCCAGGTATTGATTGATCCGTAAAGAAAGTGGAATCATTAAAGCAGCCCGGTGTGAATGTATAATCAGCTGTAGGAATCTGGAATACACTTACAGGAAGTATTATTATATTCTCACATCCTGCCGTATCTGTGATGGTGAGTGATACATCGAAAACTCCTGAAGTAGTGAAAAGATGCCATGGGTTGGCCAGGGATGATGTATCGCTGGTTCCTGAAGCGGGATCACCAAAGTCCCAGAAGTAACTCATCACTGTAGCAATATTGGTGGTATCAGGATCGACACTGAAATAAGCTGCTTCGTTCTGACATACTCCTCCAGCTGGTGATACATTAAAATATACCGGAGGTGGAGGGTAAATTTCTATCTGGTGTGATATTGAATCAAAACAACCATTTGAGTTCATTACTTCAAGGAAAATAGTATATATTCCGGCATTTGCGAACAAATGGTAAGGATTTTGAAGATTTGAAGTATTATTGGAACCAGAAGCCGGATCACCGAAATCCCAACTCCATGTTTGTATATTCGTGCCAAATCCGAGTGACAAATCAAAAAACTGAATAAGGTTGCCCTCGCACCTGGGTTCTCCTGCAGTGTACTCAGCCTGTGGAGAGATACTTACCACGATCTCGTGTGTGGTCGAGTCAATGCAGCCCGCATTCGAAGTAATTACCAGAGAAGCGATGTAGTATCCGGGTATTGCATATGTATGTGTAACATTCGGAGGATCAGGAAAGAGAACAATGGTGTCAGAACCGTCGCCGAAGTACCAGTGCCATTCCGTTACCCAGCCGTTTGGTGCCAGTGACAGATCGAAAAAGTCGACTGGAGTTCCTTCACAGGATGGGGAAGATGTGTTGAAATCAGCATATGGCAAAGGATTTACAGTCATGGTATGAGTGGCTGTGCTATCACAAGCATTAGCATCCACGGCTGTGAGCGTAACAGTATAAACACCGGGTGCAGCGTAGACATACTGTGGATTCTGAAGTACAGAGGTTCCCCCATCTCCGAAGGTCCATGCCCAGGTAACGATATTCGGTGAGCCTGAACCGTAGAAATTAGCTATTGCGTTTACACAAATTGTATCTGCATCTGTCGTGATCGTAACATCAGGGAGCGGATTAATATCAACAGGGTATGTAATGGTGTCTGTGCAACCGTCTGTATTTGTAACGATCATTAAAACAGAGAATGTTCCCCCTGAAGAAAATAAGTGTGAAGGATTCTGCAATGTAGAGCTATTAAATATGCCAGATGCAGGGTCACCAAAATCCCAATACCAGCTTACAAGGCTATTTCCCCCATTGGTTGAGGAAAGATCGATGAAAGATACTGGCTCTCCATTACACCCTGAGGTAAAGGTGAAATCAGCAATCGGATTGGCTACAATGATCACATCCCTGAAGGTGCTATTGGTACAACTATCAGAATCAGTTACGCTTAAGGTAACCTGGAAGGTTCCCGTATTAGAATACAAATGGGCAACATTCGGATTATCCGGAAAATTAACTGTGAGGTTGGTATCATCACCAAAATCCCACACCCATTGGGTAATGTATCCATTTGGTGAAGTTGAGATATTGACGAAGTTTACAGAATCATTCATACAGGTCGGGCCGTCATGAAAGAAGTTTGCTGTTGGCAATTCGTTTACTGTAACAGGATAGCTGATGGTATTTGTACATCCTGATGTATCTTCTATCAAAAGGCTTGCATTATAAATGCCCGGCGAAAGATATGTATGGATAGCATCCTGTGTATAAGCTGCCCCGCCATCACCGAAATCCCATGTCCAGGAGGTGATAACCGTGGAAGTGCTGCTGCCATAAAAATTCGTAATACTGTTAAGACAGGTCGGATCCGGGCTGAAAGTGAAATCAACATCAGGTATGGCAGCCACATTCACCTGATGAATGGCTGTATCTGAACATCCGTTGACATCATTTACCATTAAGATAACAGTGTATGAGCCAGGAAGGGCATAAAGGTGTATAGGATTTTGGATAGTCGAAAATTGTCCATCACCGAAATCCCAGTCCCAGGTGACGATAGGATTTCCGGAGGTTCCGAAAAAAGAAGTGGCTCCACCATCGCATGTAGGTTCAGGATCCCATGTAAAATATACAGTTGGGAGACCAGGAACCGTCATAACGTTGGTGGCAATATCTGTACATGTAACACCGCTGGAGTCTGCAGTAACAGTCAGGGTTACAATGTAGGGAGATCCCGGTACATAAACATGTACAGGGTTCTGAAGCGTTGATGTATTGCCATCACCAAAATCCCAGTCCCAGGCTACAATGGTATAGTTTTGGGCGGCAGTTGATAAATCTGCAAATTGAATCGTAGAACAAGCTATTAATGAGCCATTAAATGCAGCATTGGCACTGCATTGTCCGTAAGTATTTGCGTGGCCCAGAAATCCAAAGATCAGTATAAATAGTAATTTTGGAAAAAACAGCTTTTTAAGTTTGTGCCTGGCTTCCATCTTTGTGTTTGGTTTTAGTTTATTATTAATGACCATCATGCGCCTATCCTTGAATTAATACGCAGGATCGCCTTATAATATTTATTTATCCTATGTACGTATTAACTTTAAAAAGGTTCTGCAAAATACACTATATTTTAGACTTTAGAAAGTATCCAGATCATTAGTTTTTTGTTTTTTCATGCCTGCTTAAAAATGCCGGTATGCTTTCTGCCGCCAAGCGTTTTGCAATAATACGTTTTCTGTCATCCAATACATATATCACAGGAGTGCTGTAAATATCATACAAATCATGATAATCGCTTGTCAGACTGAGGTTTCCGTTAACATTTATCCAATCCAGGTTCTTTCTGGATATATAGTTTTTCCAGCTAATAAAAACGGTATCCGTATTCACGGCATAGATTTTTAGATTAAGATCTGTTGATTTGTAAAAATCATTGAGGATTTTTACTTCCTGTTTGCATTCTCCACAGCTGCCGGACCAAAAAATTACAACAATATATTCTGCAACTATATCGTGCAGTGAAATAAACTCATTAAGAGTATCTGCCATGATCAGTAGCGGAGCGTATTCACCCAATAATAAATATCGTAGTTGCTCAACCCGCTCAATCATGTTATTCTGTACAACAGGATTAAGCCATTCATATGTTTCATTGGTGAAGTATTGATCGACCATATGAACAAAAATCCGGTCGTATCCCATGATATTGGAGACTTCATAAGTATTGGTGAAATACCATAAGAGGTAATCTCTCATCTCATGGTTCTCTGCAGTACTTTGGATCATTTTATCTATTTCCACTATTAGGCTGTCTGGTTGTTTAGGGATTACATCTGTCATATATCTTTCAAGCTTTGTGTGAAAAACAGGAGTTCTTAAAACCCTGTCATCCGAAAGGTCGATGTTATCCCAATAATGTTTCCTGTAGTATAGATATGCTGATAAGGTATCATGGCGTCCGTTTTCAAGAAAAAAATCAGGAACCTCAGGATTACGCATTGTATTAAATAATAATGTAGTCAGAGATCCAGGGTTTTCTTTCATCAATTTAAGCTTGTATTCTATGCTCGCTGTATTTATGCTATCTATTTGCTGTTTGATCATTGCAGTACTTCCTTCATCAGGTGAAGATGAGATTGAGCTTTGGAGGCTTTTTATTTCACCATAACATTGCCTGTTATATTTCAGGTAATTATAAAACAGGGTGTTTTCTTCAGAACCTTTTATGATCATGTCTTCTATGGGTGATTCCAAACTGCTTCTGAGAGAAAAATCCTGGTTTGCATCAATAAGGAATTCGAACAGTTTTTTCTTTTCTCCGCTAATAAAGAAATATACGCCTTGCTTTAAGGCTTCATGGCCTTCAAAAACGATCTTCCCATTTTTCGCATCTGCCGTATCTGAAATAGACAGTTTATTTCCGTAATAATGCCCGAGGAAGCCTATTGTATCTGAGTAAGCACGGAGGTTTATCCTGATTTTATACGGGGAATTCTGAGCAAAAACGGATAAAAATGACAGTGTTATGAATAGGATCAGGATTAGCTTTTTCATCTTAAGTTTATATATTCAGTAAATACAGGGCAAAATTAAGAATAATTATTATTTTTGCCACATTCAGAAGGGGTGTTAGCTCAGTTGGTTTAGAGCGCATGCTTGACAGGCATGAGGTCACTGGTTCGATTCCAGTACATCCCACAAAAAACCCGAAATTTTTCGGGTTTTTTTGTTTTTTCTTCCCCTTTTTCAGCTGTTTATTGAGAAATCTTCAGTTTTTTTTAAAAAAAATCACATTTTATATATCTCATAACTAAGCAGTTATAAGATACTTTAACAAAAAATGATATTTTTTTTGTTTTACAGGGTTACCTTTTTGACTTAATCGGTATTAATAAGTAATTGAAAGGAGAATTTCCTTTATAGTTTAATTCAAAAGTCTTAATTCAATTTTTACTTAATAAAAAGCCCTATCGGATGAAAATTTTAACAGAAGACCTCAGGAACATTACAGTACTCAGTGAAATTGAAATGAACAAAATCTTTGGTGGTGACAATACAGGCACCACGACTGAAGATGACGAGGCTTGGTTATAAATTCCTTTCAAAATAATTTCTGAAGATTATCCTGCTATCGGACAAAGCTTTAAGTTGTTCGAAGCAAAGTTTTCGTAATAAAAGCATTATTTTATTAACTTTCGTTCCTAAATTAGCAGAATGGAACGGAGGTTATTTTTTATTTCCTTAATAATTTTTCTTTTTTGTTTTTCTTTCCATGCTCATGCTTTTCAGGAAGATTCCCTTGGAATTATTCAATTAAACAAAAATGGCCGGCAATTAGCAATATCCGGCGATTTTGACG
The DNA here is from genome assembly GCA_013202965.1 of Bacteroidota bacterium. Taxonomy (GTDB): domain Bacteria; phylum Bacteroidota; class Bacteroidia; order Bacteroidales; family B18-G4; genus B18-G4. Next base: position 11,094 of record JABMQZ010000181.1, read on the forward strand.
GTGCTGAAAATGCATACCTCGCGATTCTCCGGATTGATCCTAATTCATTTATGGCCAGAAACAATCTCGGGAATGTATATAAATACCTTGGGCGCTATAATGATGCATTAAGAGTGTTTTTTGAAGCTACGGAGATTTTAATAGAAGAATGCGATCAGAACTGTTCGGATCTGCCATCAATGTATATGAACATTGGAATAATTTATAAGCAAAAGCAGGATTATGAGCTCGCACTTCAGTATCTGAATTATGCTGAGGGCTTATTCAATGCATCTTCGTCGATAAGCAATGAGTCAGCTAAGATCTACAATAATCTGGGGAATATTTATTTTGGACTGAAGGATTGGCGCAAGGCACTTGTATCATATCAGAAAGGCATCCAGGTGAAAAAAATGCTGAATTCCGGAGGCTTGGATATTTCATACGCCAATTGTGCCAGTGCTTATGAGAACCTTGGCTTGTTGGATTCAGCAAAATTGTATTATAATTATTCTATCCAGGATAAAATCAATGTATATGGTGATACGAGTTATAAATTGATAAGTGTATATAATAACTATAGTTGGCTTTTGCAACGTATGGGTGAAGATGAAAAAGCTTTTCAATATCTGAGTGAAGCGCTGGGTTTTGCACAGGGATACTATGCTGAAAAACATCCAATAACATCAGAATGCCATAAATCCCTTGGATACTGGTATCTTGCTGAGGGTGATGTCGAAGAGGCCATTAAGTATTTCCAAAATGCTATAACAGCTGTGGTATTTGATTATTCCAATAATAATTATTTTGATAATCCCGGCCCGGGCAATGAAATCATCTCTGAGCCTGTTTTGCTGGAAGCATTCAGGGGAAAAGCTCTTGCATTGGCAGAACAGTACAGGCAGACGCACGATCCCCAATTTTTGATGGCCTCTCTTGAAACCCTGGAACTTGCAAATATGCTTGCAGAGAAAATGAGGTCTGCCTATTTAAGCCAGGAAAGTAAGTTATTAATTACAGAGAATTCCAGGATTGGCTTCGATAGGGCTATTAATACTGCTTTTGAACTGTATAAGATCACAGGTGAACTCGAATATGCGAATAAGGCCTTCATTTTTGCTGAGAAAAGCAAATCTTCGGTTTTGCTGGCATCTTTGCAGGAAGTTGAAAACAAAAAAAACCTCGGGATCCCTGTGGATTTGCAAAACTTTGAGCAGGATCTCAGGGCTGAAACAGATGTTTATAAAAAAAGGCTTTACGAGGAAAGACAAAGGGAAATAGTCGATTCTGCCAGGATAGGAATCTGGCAGGGAAAAATACTCTCACTGAGCCAGCAGCTGGATAGTCTTGCCAAGGTAATAAATGATGAATTTCCTGAGTATGCCTCTAAATATGATAATGAAGTTATAGACCTTGAGGGTGTAATGAGTAAGCTGAGGGCAGATCAGGTTCTTTTGGAATACACTATTACTGATACATCTCTATTTATCTTTGTGATCAAAAATGACAATTATTATATTAGCAGACACACAATAGATTCAGGATTCTTTTCTATGATTGACATTCTTAGCAGGTTTCTGAGGAATAATGATTTTGCAAATAACACCATATCTGATTTCAAGGCCTATAAGACAGCAGCATATTCACTGTTTACATATTTGTTTCTCCCGGTTCTTGACCAATTGGCTGACAAAGCCCTGCTTATTGTTCCGGATGGCCAGCTGGGCTACATTCCCTTCGAAGTCTTATTGACTGAACTGGATGATAATGAGTCTATGGACTACAGGTCATTGCCATACCTGATCTATAAATACAGAACCAATTATTCATATTCTGCCACGCTCTTATTCAGTGAAAAAAATAGCGAGGAAGCCAGATATGACCGCTTGCTTGCTTTTGCACCGACTTATGAAAATCTTTCGCAGATAAACAGTGAGAAGTTTCCTGCATGCCGTGATTACGCCACATATCTTGTTCCTCTGAAATTTACTTCGCAGGAGATAGAGAACATCAGTGCACTTGTTGAATGCGATAAGTATGAATTTTATGAAGCAACCGAACAGGCTTTCAGAGATCAGGCACCCTATTATGATATTCTGCACCTTGCGATGCATACATTGATCAATGATGATAATCCAATGTATTCACAGCTTGTTTTTACCCTTAATAATGATACTATTGAAGAGAATGACGGCCTTCTTAATACATATGAGATATTCAATATGACGCTCAGGGCAAGAATGACAGTCCTAAGTGCATGTAATACGGGTTATGGAAAACTCAGGAAAGGGGAGGGGATTATGAGTTTAGCCAGGGGATTTATTTTTGCCGGTATACCTACAATAATTATGACATTGTGGGCTGCTGAAGATCAGTCCGGATCTGTTTTGATGAGTAGTTTTTATGAAAATCTTGTTGACGGCATGGAAATAGATGAGGCATTAAGGAAAGCTAAGCTGCAATACCTTAAGAATGCGGATCAGCTCAGAGCGCATCCATATTTATGGTCGGGTTATGTAAGCATAGGCGCCACCAGACCCTTGTTACAACCGCAGAACTCAAGAATTCTTTTTCTTATCACAGGAATTCTGGGATTTGTGGTTTTAATAAGCCTGCTGTTTGCATTTTTTAGAAAAAAATAAACAAGAAAAAACACGCCGAAGCGTGTTTTTTCAAAAGTCTGTCTTAATTCAATAAAGCTTGATAGAAGAAATATCAGTCTTGAATACTTTTTAGTATTTCATGCGCCCTGTCTTTGTAAAAACTATTGCTAAGACTGATATTACGGAAAAGATTCAATGCATTATCATCCTCATTCAGTTTAAGGTGGCATAGTGCGGCGTACCATTCTGCGCGCTCTATGTACAGGTTTTGTTTATGATCCATAATAAACTGGAATGGGAGCAATGCATCTTGGTATTGCCCTAATTCAATATTTGAGATTCCCGAATAAAACTGCACAGGAATATTTTCTTTATCTGCATCCAGAACCTGAGAGAATAGTTCAAGTGCTGCGGGATAATCCATATTTTCATATTTCTGGAATGCCTGGATCAATGTGGCATTCTGGCTGTTTGCGCCCCTGATGAGCATGGCTGCATCAGGCTGATAATATATTTTGAACAGGCTGTCATTCGATATATTCGAATCCGGACGCAGGAAATACAGCGACAAACTGGTAAAGATAAGCAGTACTACAAATGATGCTGCAGCAATTCTGGATAGCTTATGCCGAAGTATTGTACGTAACAGGCCTGGCTGTTTCTTGTTTTGGGTGAGGTCGTGGACCAAATCAAGTTTCTTTCTTAATTCGATAACCTCACTTTCCTGGATTGCTTCATCTATTTCTTTGTGAAGCTCAAACTCAGCATTAAGTTCTGGATCATTTTGAAGGTCCAGATCGAAGTCCTCCAGGTCTTTCGCACTTAATTCTCCGCTAAGTTTTTCATCGATAAGTTCAAACAGATCTTTTTCTAATGTTTTCATTGCTTTATTTTATTGAATTCAGGGTCATTTTTAATCCTTTTCACCAGTATTTCTTTACATTGGAATTTGCGTTTTTTGGCATACTTTTCACTTCCGAAACCCATGACCTGTGAGATATCCTCTAATGATTGTTTGGCAAAAAACAATCTTAGTACTTTCTGGCAATCCTCACTTAGCGTGAGGAAATGCTTTTGATAAAGGTTGAATCTCTCACTCTTTTGATCATAAAATGATCTTTCAAGAGGTTCTTCAGCGAGTACAAATTCGCTGCCAGTGATCAGCTTTACATCGCCGGTTCTGCGTTTCTCAAGCTCCTTCAGCCAAAGGTTTTTAATAATGGCATAAACATAAGTCTTAAAAGAGCATGTGATTACAAAATCCTTCTCGTTCACCTTTCTGTAAATAACAATTACAGCTTCCTGAAACACATCCTTGGCGTCATCATCAGTGCCACTGTTGTTATTTACGAAACCTTTAACCGAAGGATAAAACTTCTTATATATGTACTCCAATGTATCGGAGTCATGTAACCGTATACCCTCCAGTAACGATTCTTCGATGTAATGCATCACATTTCCAATTATTAATTCTGATTTTTTGAAAAGGTAACCCTGTTTCAATAAAAATTTTTAAACATTTTTTCTACAAATAATGCTTAATGAATGAAAATCAGTGTGATAGTTAATAAATTATTTTTACTTTTTTTTTATATATACGACAAAAATAGACTTTTGTTCCATTAATCTACAAATGCCTTTAATATTTTATGAATAATCGGGCTCAAATTCCATATATTTGTTTTAAACTAAGCTTCATGAATTCGATTATTAAGGCGCTTTTCACATTTGCATTGTCAATGATCATTTGGGGCCATGGTTTTAATGCCGAAGCATTTGGTCAGGATGATCAATCCATGCGTTTTGTATTCTATAATATTGAGAATTTATTCGATATTGATGATGATTCACTGACAAATGATGAGGAATTCACACCGGATGGAGAAAAAAGGTGGACATATTCAAAATATATCAAGAAGTTAGACCAGCTTGCCAAAACCCTGACTGGTATCGGTGAATGGCAGATACCTGCAATTGTTGGGCTTTGCGAAGTTGAAAATAGAAATGTTTTAATGGATCTGACAGCACACAGACTGCTTAAAGACTACCGCTATCATATCATTCATAGAGATTCGCCTGATCGGCGTGGAATTGATGTTGCATTATTGGTTCAAACTGATATTTTTGAACCCCTTGGCAGCATGTGGCTGGAAGTTAAATTTCCTTTTGATACAGCACTGACAAGCAGGGAAATTCTGTATGTTAAGGGCTTGCTCTTCGGCTCAGACACCTTGCATATTTTTATCAATCACTGGCCCTCCCGCTGGGGCGGAAAAGAGTACACTCAGACCAAAAGGATACAGGCGGCCAGGGTTCTTAAATATTATACGGATTCTTTGTTCAAGGCTTTAAGCGATCCTTCTATCCTTATTGCGGGCGACTTCAATGATACACCCCTTGATTCATCCGTACACAAAATTTTGAATGCCAGGGCTGAAATTTCTGAAGGAACGCAGGGTTTATTCAACCTGATGTTTCCCATTTATTCAGCAGGATCATCAGGGACTTTAAAATACAGGGCAAATTGGGAAGTATATGATCAGATCATTGTTTCCGGAGCATTACTGGATTCAAAGGGGCTGAAAGTAGAAGGGAAAAAGGCACATATTTTTAAGCAGGATTATTTGTTGATCGAGGATGAAAAGTACATGGGTTATAAACCATTTCGTACCTATTCAGGGCCTTCATACAAAGGCGGGTTCAGTGATCATTTGCCTGTTTACATTGATTTGCTTCGTTCCAGGTAATCCGGACAAGTTCGATAAGCTTATTTAATCATTCTTTTGGTGAAGGCCACATTCTTTGTGCTCCGGTTGTTCCCACCACCATCGTCCTGCCCTGATGTCATCACCGGGATTTACAGCCCTGGTACATGGCTGGCAACCGATACTTGGATAATTATTATCGTGTAACTTATTATATGGAATGTTATGCGTGTGAATATATTCCCAAACTTGCTCTTCCGACCAGTTTCTCAAAGGATTAATTTTAATTAAATTAAAATTGCTGTCCCATTCAAGTAGCTTCAAATCCTTTCGTGTAACAGATTGTTCAGACCGCAGTCCACTAATCCAGGCTTCTGTTCCGCTCATAGCACGCGTTAAGGGTAGTATCTTACGAATGTGGCAGCATTCTTTTCTGTTCTCAATGCTTTCATAGAACAGGTTTATCCCTTTTGTATTTACCATTGATTCTACCTGCCCGGCATCAGGGAAGAAAACTTTTATGTTTATGTTATATCGTAAGTTGGTTGTTTCGATCAGGTCAATGGTCTCAGGAAAAAGTCTGCCTGTATCGAGTGTAATGATCCTGGTTTGCGGATTGATGCCGGCAATGATGTGAGTGAGTATCTGGTCTTCAGCACCCAGGCTTGTTGCAAAGGCAATTTTATCGCCGTATTTATTTATAAAAAATGAAATAACCTTCTCCGCTGGGCTGTCGGAGAACAGATCGTTGAGTTCTTTGATCTGCTGTTCTATTTCTGAGGTGAGCATAAATAAAATGGATAATAAGCTTAACAAAGGTAGCAAAATAAATTAACTTTGAATGCTGTATCAATAAGGTCAAATAGAGGTATGAAGGTTCATTTTATTGCCATAGGCGGGAGTGCAATGCATAATCTGGCATTGGCATTGCATCATAAAGGATATTCAGTGACAGGCTCTGACGATGAAATATTTGAACCATCAAGAGGGCGATTAAAGAAACAGGGATTATTGCCGGATGAATTTGGCTGGTTTCCTGATAGGATCAGCCGGGATCTGGATGCGGTGATCTTGGGAATGCATGCAAGAGAGGATAATCCGGAACTAATCGAAGCCAGGGAAAAAGGTGTGAAAATTTATTCTTACCCTGAATTTCTGTACGAACAGTCCAAAGATAAAAAAAGAGTGGTCATTGCCGGCAGTCATGGAAAAACCACCATCACTGCTATGGTTATGCATGTGCTGCAAGATGCGGGGCTAGACTTCGATTTTATGGTAGGTGCGCAATTGGATGGCTTTGATGTGATGGTGAAAATATCAAAAGACGCAAAGATCATGCTTTTTGAAGGGGATGAGTATCTGACATCAGCCCTGGACTCCAGGCCCAAATTTCACCTTTACAAACCACATCTTGCACTTATTACGGGGATTTCCTGGGACCATATCAATGTATTCCCGACATTTGAAATTTATATCGATCAATTCCGGAAATTCATACAGCTTATTGAGCCCGGCGGGAAGCTGATATTTTATAGTAGTGATGATCTGTTGGCGGAACTGCTCAGGGAAAACGATACACTGTCTGCAATCCCTTATAATCTTCCTGATTATATCTGCAGGCAAAACACAAACTATTTGTCAGTGAATGGGAAAGAGTATCCGATACTTATTTTTGGCGATCATAATCTGCAAAATATTCAGGGAGCCATGCTGGTATGTGAAGAACTGGGCATTGCCCGGGATGATTTTGCCAGGGCTATTTCAAGCTTCGAAGGTGCATCGCGAAGATTGCAATTGATCGATGAATCAGAAGATACTTCAGTATACCTGGATTTTGCCCATGCACCTTCAAAGCTCAAGGCAACAGTAGATGCTGTGAAAGGCCATTTTCCCAACAGAAAACTGGTAGCTTGCATGGAATTGCACACCTTCAGCAGCCTTAGCAAGGAATTCCTGTCACAGTATCGTGGGACCATGGATCAGGCAGATATTGCCCTGGTATATTTCAATCCACATACGCTAAGCCTCAAAAAACTTCCTGAAATAACAAGCAGGGAAGTTAAAGAAGCTTTTGGACGTGACGACCTGGCTGTTTACAATGATTCCTCCCTGATGCTTGAAGATATTCTGAATCAAAGCTGGAAGAATGCCAATTTGTTGCTAATGTCATCCGGGAATTTTGATGGACTGGATCCTTCAGTCATTGCGTCCTTAATTCTGGATAATAATCAGGCATAAAAAAAAGGTACAGGATAAACTTGTCTGTACCTTCATCTATGTTTCAGCCTCAGCTTAAATAATTCTATCCATTCATCGATATAAGAAATTCTTCATTTGATTGTGTGAATTTCATTTTATCTTTCAGGAATTCCATGGCTTCAATCGGATTCATATCTGCAAGGTGGTTCCTGAGTATCCAGATTCTCTGAAGGGTTTCTTTATCAAGTAAGAGGTCATCCCTACGTGTACTGGATGCAACGATGTCAATGGCAGGAAAAATCCTTTTATTGGAAAGCTTACGATCAAGCTGGAGTTCCATGTTACCGGTTCCTTTAAATTCCTCAAAGATAACTTCATCCATTTTTGATCCGGTGTCAATAAGGGCAGTAGCGATGATCGTGAGGGAGCCTCCCCCTTCGATCTTTCTTGCAGCACCGAAAAAGCGTTTTGGTTTCTGAAGTGCATTTGCCTCTACGCCACCTGAAAGCACTTTCCCAGAAGCAGGGGAAACTGTGTTGTAAGCACGTGCCAGCCGGGTGATCGAATCCAGCAGGATCACTACATCATGCCCGCACTCTGTCAGCCTTTTTGCTTTTTCAAGAACAATGTTGGCAATTTTCACATGCCGTTCTGCAGGTTCATCAAAGGTTGAGGCGATCACTTCTGCCTTTACACTTCTCTCCATGTCTGTGACCTCTTCAGGACGCTCATCGATCAAGAGTACGATCAGGTATGCTTCAGGGTGATTATGAGCAATGGAATTAGCCACTGATTTCAGCAATACCGTTTTCCCTGTTTTTGGTTGGGCAACGAACAGGCCACGCTGGCCCTTTCCAATCGGAGTGAACATGTCGATGATCCTTGTCGCAACTACTTCATCAGGATTGGGATTGCCTGTAAGGTCAAATTTCTCTATGGGGAAAAGAGGGGTCAGGTAATCAAAGGGGATTCTGTCACGTACCTCTTCAGGTGATCTTCCGTTGATGTTTTCCACTTTGATCAAAGGGAAATATTTCTCACCCTCTTTGGGAGGCCTGATGCTTCCACGGACAGTATCTCCTGTTTTTAGTCCAAATAATTTGATCTGTGACTGAGATACATATATATCATCAGGTGAATTCAGGTAATTATAGTCTGAAGAGCGCAGGAAACCATATCCGTCAGGCATGATCTCTAATACGCCTTCGCTTGTTATAGCGCCATCAAATTCATTGTAGGCGTCATCTTCTTTTTTGCTTTTCCAGTCTTTCTGTCTATCCTTGCTATCTTTTTCTGAAAAAGAAGGGTAAGATGTTTTCTTATCCCTAGTAAGGGCTTGATCAGTATCTTTAGTAATGACAGGCAGTGTGGTATTTTTTATATCGTCTTTTGAGACCTCAGTATTTGCTGCTTTCGGTTTTCTGCCTCTCCTTCGTGTTATTTCCTCCTGTTGTTTCGAAGGTTTATTTTCTGTCTTAACTACTGTTTGTTCATGACGTGGACGATTTTCATTTTTATTTATAACTTGTTTGTCCCGCGGACGATCGTCTTTTTGGTTTACAGCTTTCTTTTCCCGCGGACTATCTTCTCTCTTTTTTTTACTGTGACGTTTGTTGTGAGTATCTGACCTTTCTTTGTTTAGAATGTCTTTTGAGGGATTGAGAGCCTGGTGATCAAGAATCTTATAAATCAGATCCTGTTTTAACAGCTTTTCATACTTGGGAATGTTCAGTTCTTTAGCAATATCTTTAAGTTCTGATACAAGTTTGCTGTTTAGTGAAATAATATCGTACATAAGTTGAATTGTTTGTTCTGGGGAATATGCCTCCACATGTTATGGCCATAAAAGGCAGCATGCGCAATAGGATATAAAAAATAAATGGTTTAAATGTTTTACGGATATAGGAATATATCTGGAAAATATATCACAATTGACGCTGCAAATATAGTAATATTTTAACAATGCAAGGGTTTTTAAATTTAAATGCAGAAAAAAATACCGGATACTGGATAGTGTAGGGTGTTGCGTGAAGCTGCCTTATGCCCTCTGCCTTATGCCCTCTGCCCTTTGCCCTACACCCTGTGCCATATCAACCTAATGAAATAGATACCGAACATAATACTGCAAATTGTTATCTTTGTAAAAATAATTTTGTCCTATGATACAACGTATTCAAACCTTATTACTAATTATTGTATTTGGAGCTGGTTTAGCAGCGTTTTTTTTTCCAATTGCGAATTTCTTTTCTTCCGCCCTGTATACCATTGAACTTGGAGTTTTCGGTGTAAAGGAATATGCTGATTACGGTATTGATTACCCTGATACTGTACTCTTAGCTGTCGTACTTGGACTGATCACTATCCTGGTTTTCGTAACTATTTTCCTCTATAAAAGGAGGATGGTGCAGGTTAGACTCATCAGGTTTAATATGTTGCTGAATATTGTTTACCTCGGGTTGGTATTTTTCTTTTATGTGCCTGAACTGGAAAAACTAAGCCAGGTTAGCGCTGATTATGTTAACGAACCGGGGATTTACCTGTCGATTGTTTCGGTGGTTTTCTTATTTCTCTCCAGCCGTTTTATTATGCGTGATGAAAAGCTTGTCAGGTCTGCTAACAGGCTCAGATAAAGGCAGCTATAAGGATTTCCTTTCTTTTTCCAGAATTTCCAGCTCTTTGATCTCTTTTCCGTCAATAATGAAGCGGATACATGTGATCACTTTATGAAGGCCTGATTTTCCGGCTGCACCGGGGTTCAAGTGAAGCAAGCGTTTTTCATCGTCATATATGACTTTCAGAATATGGGAGTGGCCGCTGATAAACAGTCCGGGTTTTTCAAGGTTTATAAGTAACTGTATGCTTTTGTCATAACGGCCCGGATATCCTCCGATATGTTTCATGAGCACTTTCACATCTTCACAATAAAATGATTGAATTTCAGGGCACAACATACGGATATCCTGACCATCAATATTCCCATAAACAGCTTTCAGTGTTTTAAAATTGTTCAGAATTTCAAAGCTGTTCTCGCTCCCGATATCACCGGCATGCCATATTTCATCACAATCTTTGAAGAAATTTAAAATTCCGGGGTAAATCCAGGAATGTGTATCTGATAATAGTCCGATCCGCTTCATAATGCCACTGAAAAGCTTAACTACATTGTGGTGTTGTTGTTATTTGGAAGGTACTGGTGGTCGGAACTGTCGGACAGACTGAAGCTGATACTGGCAGTCATAAAGGATCGAACAGCCATTCCGTCAAGGATGCCGGGCGTCCACCTAATCTGTTTTAACAGATAGATTGCCTCTTCTGAACAGCCTCCACCCAGTGCTTTGATAACTTCAATATTTGAAATTCTGCCACTGGTTTCCACAACAAAACTGAGTGTAACTTTTCCGGCGATATTTTGTTTAAATGCGGTTTCCGGGTATTTAATATTCTCCATGATAAAGCGAGAAAAGGTCATTTTCGGATCATCAAAAACTGGGAAGGGCGCATGCTTAAGTACCTGGGTTGCATAAACTAACATACTTGTATCGATAGGCCAGTCAGACAATTCAAATATCTCAAATCCTTTTTTCTTGCGATTTCTCTTATACTTTTTAATATTAAATTTAACAGGAAGAACAACATCGGTAGTAATATAATTCATAGACTTGACCGCAGGGTAGTACATGATCAGTTTGCATATCCTGATGGCTTCCCTATCCAGTTCCGTAGAAACTGATTCAATGATACGGTAATTAACTTTTTTGCCATCATTCATCACTGTAAACTTGATTTTAACAGTTCCTTCGATCTTATTTTCAAGTGCTTGCCCGGGGTAGATCATCTCATCACAAATAAACTCCCGCATTAATTTATTTCCGCCATAAGGCTCAGCTTGCGTATCCATCTGGCTAAAAACGCTATGCGGAGCAAAAAATATGAGCAGGACAAGTGAAGTTTGAAGGAAGAATTTCATAGTTTCCATACCATCAAAATGTTTTTTTGGACGAGCATTCCCAAAAATAAGAATAATTATCATTAAAGAAGTGTATCTGTAAAATGATTTTTATTTTTCAAGCAGCAGTCAGCAACCAGCAACCATCAAATGTATCTCATCCGCCTCAACTACCCGCTCGGAATTAGCCCGTCTTAATGATTTTTATTAATTTTACACGGAAAAGAGTCTTATGGAATTCATTTTTTTAGCAGCAGGATTATTAGCAGGAGCGGCGATAGCTTGGTTTTACGCCAGGAACCGTGCAATTACTGCCTCAAAAGAACTTGAAAAGGAGGTTGAGATCAGCAGGGAGAAACTGCAGATAGCAGAATCAAAGCTTGATGACACGGAAACCAGGATTGAAGAGGAGCGGAATATTAATTCCGAATTGAATACAAAGCTTGCAATTGCTGGCGAGCGAGAAAGGTCCTTGCAGGAAAAATATGATAATTACCAGCAGGAACTGGATAAGCTTCAGCAAAAGTTTACACTGGAGTTTGAAAATATTGCGGGTAAGATATTAAAGCAGAACACACTGGATTTTTCCCAGGCAAATCAAAAAAATATCACAAACATTCTTCAGCCTCTACGGGAACGGATTGAGTCCTTCGAAAAAAAAGTTGGAGAAACTTATGTCAATGGGATGAAAGACCGGGAGGGCCTGCGGACTGAAATTAAAAAACTACACGAGCTAAACCTGAAAATGGGTGAAGAAGCCAGCAACCTCACCCGGGCATTAAAGGCAGATACGAAGAAACAGGGCAACTGGGGAGAACTGGTTTTAGAAAAGGTGCTTGAACGCTCAGGCCTCATAAAAGGTGAGGAGTATACTATTCAGCCTTCTTTCAGGAATGAGAAGAATGAACTCATCAGGCCGGATGTGATCATCAACCTTCCGGATGATAAACATATCATAATAGATTCAAAAGTCTCTCTGATCGCTTATGAGGCATATGTAAATGCAGATACAGATGTTGACAGGGCGAAATTCCTGAAAGCGCATATCGACTCATTGAGGGAGCATGTAAGAGGGCTTTCCGACAAAGATTATCAGCTTGCACGTGAGCTGGATACTCCGGATTTTGTGTTATTATTCCTTCCTATTGAATCAGCTTTCAGTATTGCAATCCAAGAAGATAATGCCTTGTTTTCCTTTGCCTGGGACAGGAAAATTGTAATCGTCAGTCCGACAACATTACTTGCTACACTCAAGACAGTTGAATCAATCTGGAAGCATGAAAAACAAACCAGGAATGCTATTGAGATCGCAAGGCAAAGTGGTAACCTGCATGATAAATTTGTTTCCTTTCTTCAAGACATGGAAAAAATAGGTGTTCAGCTACGCACCACCAATAAAACATACGAAGGAGCCTACAATAAATTGACTTCCGGGAAGGGAGACCTGATCGGCAGGATCAAAAATCTCCAGGAACTTGGTGCGAAGACTTCCAAGGAGATCCCGCAAAAATACTTACGAACCGATGCTCAGGAAGATGATGACACAGCATAATGAAGCGGATATTTTACATACTTGTTACCCTTGTTGTCTTATCAGCTTGTTTCAAACTGAACAGTCTCAGTTTATTTAATCTTTCATCCCAATACAGCAATACACCCTTCACCAAACTACAATCTGCAGTTTTTAATATTAACGACTCTACGGCCAGGCTTTGGGTATTGATATTCATGGATGATATGATTGCAGATTATGATAGCTTATCCGGAAAAAGTTATACCCGGGTGCAACTTAAATATGAGCTGTTTGATACATATGAGTCGAAACAAATACTTGATAGTGCGAGCCTTATTATTTCTGACAGTTCATTGAAAATCGGGGATACCCTGATCTATATTGATTTTGAATATCCCGGCAGGAATAAATATATCCTTAAGATCAGCCTGACAGACCTGAACAGGATTGATTTTGTTGATTCCTATTTATGCCTTGACAATACTTCTGAAGATTCCCGTAATTCCTTCTTGTTGCAAGATCAGATTGGGAATTTATTGTTTAGAAATGTTATTTCTGCTGATGAGGAAGTGATTTTTCAACTAGCAGATAAAAATGTGAGGAAGGTTTTCGTCAGATATTACAAGAGGGATTTCCCGCTTGCACTGCCTCCATTCCTGGAGGAAGCAGAAGCGAGTTTTAATTATATGGCTGACAGTACTTTTACAGTAACTGCAAATGATGGTAAGATGGCAGGCATAAGGCTGTCCCGGCAAGGATTTTACCATTTCCAAACAGACAGCAATCAGCGCAACGGCTTTACCATTTACAGATTTAATAATGATTTTCCTGAGATTACAAATGCTGTTCAGATGCTTGGACCCTTAAGGTATATTACGACCCGAAAGGAGTATGCAAAAATTGATACTTCCGAAGATAAAAAACTTGCAATCGATAACTTCTGGCTTGACAATGCCGGCAATCCCAGCAGAGCCAGGGCCATGATCCAGAAGTATTATGGCAGAGTTGTTGACGCCAATGATTATTTTACTTCATACCTGGAAGGATGGAAAACTGACCGGGGATTGATCTATATCGTATATGGCCCGCCCAAAATTGTATACCGGGGGAAAAATCTTGAAGAATGGCTCTATGGGGAAAAGGGAAATTCCAATTCCATCCGGTTTCAATTTGTGAAGGTGAGCAATCCTTTTACTGATAATGATTACAGCTTGATCAAATCTCCATCTTACAAAGAGAAGTGGTATAATATCGTAAACACCTGGCGCAGGTGATGCGATGGTGCTAACGCATCAGGATCATTCTGCCTGATTCACTCCGGCCATTAACAGATAAGCGATATATATAGACACCATTGTTGTTTTTACCGGCATTCCAGTATACTGAATGATCACCCGCATTTTGGGGTCCGTCAATAAGCTTATCTATAATTTTCCCACTCCTGTCGTAAATAGTCAGCAGTACCTTGGCATCTTCCGGCAAAGTGTATTCGATGCGGGTGGAAGAATTAAATGGATTTGGTGCATTTTGCTTCAGCATCGTTCCGGTAGCAGGCTTAACTACTTCATTCAGTCCAACCGGGTCGGCCACTGTCAGTGCTTTAATGCAGAAATTTCCTGTATTCTGATACCCGGAGGGATCAACATAATCGTAAAAATCTTCCCAGCCTTTGGCAGTCATATAATAGCTTTCACCAGGACTAGCAGCTGATTCCACAAGGGTTTTTGAATCAGATCCAAGTAATACGGGTATAATGGATGTGCGGTCATAGGGGTGGCCGCCATCGGAAAGGGAAAGATATACGTAGAAATCATCCCCGTTTGCAATTTGAATATCCTGGTCGAGCAAGATGGTATGAAAGCCGGAGTATTCAATATTTCCTGACTGGGAGATCAGTTCATCGCCCAATGCTCCACCTGAGAAGTTATCATAGACCTTGACTGTATAATCTACATTATGAACTGCAGTAAAAAAGCTAAGTGCTTTGATCAGCTCATCCTGGGTGGAAATAAATGCGTTGAAAGCTTCTTCTGTACCGGGTTTTGTATCACGCCAACCATGGTAATCATGGTAATATGCCTTGTCATATTGCAAGGGTTCAACATCCTGGAAGGAGATGGCTCCCATTTCCGGATGCTGGCAAGCATGTTTATCATAATAAGAAATCCAGAAATAGCCGTCATATCCCCAGCCTTCGCCCCATGAATTCTTAACAATCCATGCTCCTGGTTCCGGTGCCTGGGTTACCCTGTTATCATCCCATCCGACAACGGATATGGCATGGTTGGGATCCTCGTTGCTTGAAGGTGGCTGATAATGCTCATACTCGCCATTAATAAATGAGCCTGAATAACACATGCAAATGCCGAGTACACCGTAATCCATGATCACCTGTTTGATAACGTCAATATTTTCAAGGTTTGCACCGGCTATCAGCCAGGTGACATCTGTTGGATAATAATAATGATAGCTATCATTATACCTCTCAGGCGGGGTGGCATAGGATTGCCCGTCAATATCCCTGACAGCACCTTCCAGTCTGGAAAGATATGCCGTAGTAACCCGGTAATCGCCACCATAATGGACTTCGAGTCCGGAGCCTGTCGGTGGGTCAAGGTCGTCATTATTATGCTGATTGAATCCATTCCACCAGTCGAGGTGGTATTCTGCAAGAGCGGGTTCACCGGTTTCCCCGGCGGCAGCCCAAACACCCGTCATCAACAGATTGCCTTCTATGGCAGCCATGGCCCCATGTGCCCAGCAGGTGCCGCCCTGCTGTGATTTAACACTTGTTACATAATTCTCTCCGTTATAATCACGCAGGTCAAAGGTTTCGGGGAGCTGTGCGATAAGAAAAGCTGGTGTAAGTCCGAGGATAAAGAGTAAAAATGATTTTTTCATAATTTTTTTTTTGTAAAAATAAGGTTTATTTCAATATGCAAAAAAAAAGCCTTGAAAAACGGATGGAAGTATACATGAAAGTCAAATGGAAGACCTCTCAGAATGTTCGAACCGGGTTGTTTTTCAAAGCTTTTATAATGATTGCTCAAATATCAGACAGTCATTAGTATAAAAAGGTTGCACACTCGGAGGTATTTTTTATCTTTGATTTTTCAACAACGAACATGAAAAGAGAAAAATTAATTTTTGGGATCAGGCCTGTCCTTGAAGCAATAAGTGCTGGAAAGGAGCTTGATAAAATAATACTTCAAAAGGGCTTAAGAGGGGAGTTGTTTACCCGCCTCATGGCTGAGGCCAGGGAAATGGATATCCCTCTGCAGATGGTTCCCATTGACAGGCTTAACAGGATAACTGCGAAAAATCATCAGGGAGTGATCGCCCTGCTGTCGCATATTTCATATTTCAAACTTGAGCAAATATTACCTGGTGTGTACGAAAGAGGGAGAACCCCTCTCTTTCTTATTCTGGACCATATTACCGATGTCAGGAACTTTGGTGCGATTGCGCGCACTGCTGAGTGTTCAGGTGTAGATGCTATCATTATTCCGTCTAAGGGTGCTGCAGCTATCAATGAAGATGCTATGAAAACTTCCGCCGGTGCACTGAATCTTATTCCGGTATGCAGGGCCGACAATCTTTTGTCTGCCGTAAAGTATTTGAGGGACAGTGGGCTGAAAATTGTTTCTACAACTGAGAAGGGGAGTATTGATTATTATGAGGAAGATCTCAGGGTTCCACTTGCGGTGATCATGGGTTCTGAAGATGATGGTGTGTCGACACCTCTTTTAAAGCTCAGTGATGGTCTTGTCAGAATTCCCCAGGCCGGACAGATAGAGTCACTGAATGTTTCTGTGGCAGCTGGGATTATCCTTTTTGAAGTATTCAGGCAGCGGAAGGCATAAAAAAACTCCGGTGGGACCGGAGTTTTAAAATATCTGAATTTAAACTCTTTTTTCTTTGATCCTTGCCTTTTTGCCGGTAAGTTTCCTGAGGTAAAAAATCCTTGCCCTTCTTACCACGCCTTTTTTGTTCACCTTAATGGCATCAATAAAAGGTGAAGCGAGCGGAAAGATCCTTTCTACACCTATACCGCTCGAAATCTTTCTTACTGTAAAGGTTTCTGTAGGGCCGCTA
Source organism: Bacteroidota bacterium (assembly GCA_013202965.1). Taxonomy (GTDB): domain Bacteria; phylum Bacteroidota; class Bacteroidia; order Bacteroidales; family B18-G4; genus B18-G4. The sequence goes on from JABMQZ010000181.1 coordinate 28,134, forward strand.
CCAACTCTTTGCAGGACAACGCCCTGAAAATTCTGTAAACGCTCCTTGGCTCCCTCTATAATTTTATAGGTAACGGTGACTGTATCACCTGCTTTAAAATCAGGAAAAGTTTTTATTTCTACCTGGTCTTCGACAAACTTCATTAATTCGTTCTTACTCATCACACCTTAATATTAATAGGATTCTTTAAAAATGGCTGCAAAAATACATCTCTTTTCTATAATATCAAAATGAATTTTAAATAAAGAGGAAAATAGAAGTCAGAATTCAGTAGTCAGAAGTCAGAATGCTATTGAGTGTTCCTCCTTCGCTAAACTCAGGCTTGCGTCCAGGCTTCCACAGGCGGTCATAGCCTTTGGCGGAGGCCTCAGCGTATGAGTATAGCGGAAGGAGTGAATGCCGGAATGCCAGGAAAATTTGATGATAAAAGGAGTTTTATAGAAGATTTCTATCGCTGTACGATAATCTTTGCAGTATAAATCTCTCTTTCAGTTGAAACTGTCAGGAAATACATTCCATTGGGTTGATCAAACTCTATTACTGTTTTATCAGTTCTTAAATTAAGTTCTTTAACTTTTTCTCCAATATAATTATGTATTGTTAAATGTGCTTTTGTATATTCAAGCGAAGAAATATCAATGGAAAAATTCCCTGAAGCCGGATTTGGATATATCAGCAAGGATGATGAATTGGTGTTTTCATCAATACCTATCGGGTAACAAAAGTAGTTAGATACACTTCCATTAAAATATGGATTTGGAGTATTAACTACCTGATTACCATTAACCGTACCATTATACGCGGGATTTCCCTGAAGGTTAATATAATTTCCCTCAAACTTGTAATATGCCAGTAGGCCGGCTTGTGAAGTTGGATCCGGAAGATCAAACATGTTAGCTTCAATGTCAGCAGCTGAACGAGCAATATTCCAAATACGGACTTCATCAATGTAACCAATAAACTGCTCATAATGATTTGATTGCATGAACAGCTGTCCAATTCCTGTGGTATGGCTGTTTTGGGTTAAATTACCTGTCCAATGGTAGGATGCTACCTGAACTCCATTTATTAAGTATTTAATACTGTCACCATCATATGTGCCAGCAACATGATAAGTTGTATCAAAGCAAAATGGCATGGAGTGCCCCAGAGCTTTATACCCTGTTTCTGTCCGAATTGAAAATGTTTGTGCGCGCAGGAGATAATTACAATCAAAGCCATCGAAATGTTTAGAAACTATATCATAAGCAACAGGTGCTGGATCTGAATACTCTATTGTTATTAAAGCTTCAATTGTTATTAAATGTCCAGTAACAGCTAAGTTGCCAATATCGATCCTGTTATCATCACTACCAGGAGCAAAATAAATCCATTGGCTGAATGAGGATATTGATAAAACGACTGCAAAAGCAGTAAATAATATTTGTTTTTTCATGCTGTTCTTGTTTTATTTTTTTCTTTTGATCTTTCCGGTTTTCAGCATTTCCTTTTGAATATACTGTGTAACCAAAGCATATCCGATAAGGTTCCGCAGGCATAAGTTTTAGCTCGCGTACTGCATCTTAATCGAATAAAGATACGTAATTCTTAGATATTAGTTACATGGTTTTATAAAAATACGTGTTATTGCTTATGCCACTTGCGTTGAATGCGTAGGTTTTTTTAATACAAGGCGTACAATAGGAGTTGGTTTTCTTGGAATTGAGCACCTGGCACATTTTTCTTCACATACCTCATTCCCCAAACCACATACATTCCCATCAATGCATCAGCACATCAATCGTCTTTATCAAGGAGATCCGGTCTCCGTGTCCTGGTCCGCTCAATGGCCTTCTCCAGCTTCCAATCGTCAATCTTTGCCTGATGCCCTGAGAGAAGAATATCGGGCACTTTTAATCCTTTGAATTCCCTTGGCCGGGTATAAACAGGAGGTGATAATAAATTGTTTTGAAATGAATCGGAAAGGGCAGAGGTTTCGTCGCCAAGTACTCCCGGGATCAATCTTACTATACTATCCACCAATACCGCAGCGCCAAGTTCCCCTCCGCTCAATACATAGTCACCAATGGAAATTTCCCTGCTGAAATATAATTCCCTTAGCCTTTCATCCACGCCTTTATAATGACCACACAACATCATCAGGTTTCCTTTCATGGATAATTCATTTGAGAGGCCCTGATTCAGTAATTCTCCGTCAGGTGTAAGAAAGATAATTTCATCGTAATCGCGCTCAGCTTTGAGCTTTTCAATGCATCTTGCAATGGGTTCAATGCGCATCACCATCCCGGCCCCACCCCCGAAAGCATAATCATCCACGCTGCGGTGCTTATCCGTAGTATAATCCCGAAGATCATGAAGGTATATCTCCGCCAATCCTTTATCAATGGCTCGCTTTATAATTGAATGGCTGAAAGAGCCTGTAAACATGTCAGGGAAGATACTGATGATATCGAAGCGCATAGAAAAAGTTTTGAGTGTTCCACCTACGCTAAAGCTTCGGCGGACAAGGTTACATTTTAAGTTTAAATTACCTCCTTAATCAAAATCCGTCATTCACAAAAAATATGAAATGTTTTTGTCCATTTATTCCAGCATATATTATTCTACAGCATAAAACGTCCATAAAATAATTGCTACTACGTGTATTATAATGATGCAGATTTTTTAATTCGGGATAAAAGTAGGAAATAAAAAAAGGACTGTGCAAAAAGCAGACGGGAAAAGCACAGTCCTTAACCAAATCTTATAACTTAATCAAAAAGCTGCCTCAAAAATACAACTGATAAGGGTTGAATGGCAAATAATTCACCTCACAAATACTCTACATCAAAATCTGAACAAAATGCAGTCTGAATCTGTTCTTTATATGTGTTTTATAATGAGGTAATTATAAATGGACATCTTTCATGATTAATTTTTGTATTTTTGCAGCCTCATATGTATGAGGCATGGACACTGTAGCTAATTTAAAACAAAATCTTTTATCACAATGAAAAATATTTCCCTCTTTATTATTGGTTTACTATTATCCACAAGCCTTCTGGCTCAAGTTGCACCCGATAAATACTACGTTCAGTTCACTGATAAAGACAATTCCCCATATTCGATCCAGAATCCTGAGGCCTACCTCTCTCAGAGAGCTATTGATCGCAGGCTGGCTTATGATATTCCCATCGACATAAAAGACCTGCCTGTGAATCCACAGTACCTGCAAGCTGTTAAGGATGCAGGGGCATTAATTCTGAACCCCACAAAATGGCTTAATGGTGTAAGCGTGCAAACTTCAGATCCTTCTGTGATCGATGCCATTGAAAGCTTGCCTTTTGTGCAAGGAATTGTAAAATCCCCGGTATATCCGGGCGGAAGCAGTATTGAGAAACCATTCTTCAGCCAGGAAATATTTTCCCGTCTTGCCCCATATAATAGCAATGGTACAAAGGAATTTTCGAGTTTTGATTACGGTCCCTCGTTCAACCAGATCAATATGTTGAAAGGGGATCAAATGCATGAATTGGGATATACGGGTGGAGGCATGATCATTGCAGTGCTGGATGCCGGTTACGACAATGCGGATAACCTCCCTGTATTTGACAGCCTCTGGAGCAATGGACAAATTCTCGCTACACACGATTTTGTTGATGGTGGAGAGATCACGTTTAACAAACATTATCACGGTACAATGGTCCTTTCCACAATGGGAGGCCATTATCCCGGCGAAATCGTAGGTACAGCTCCTTATGCCTCCTATGTGTTGCTCCGTACAGAGGATGGAGGTTCTGAATATATTATAGAAGAGTATAATTGGGTTTCGGGTGCTGAGTATGCTGACAGCCTGGGTGCAGATGTCCTGAATACTTCCCTGGGCTACAGTGAATTTGATGATCCTTCACATAACCATACCTATGAGGATATGGATGGAAATACAACACCCATTACCATTGGTGCTGATATTGCAGCCAGCAGGGGAATGGCTGTCGTAAACAGTGCCGGAAATTCAGGAACCTCCGCATGGTATTATATCACTGCTCCGGCCGACGGAGACAGTGTATATTCTATCGGGGCTGTTAACTGGGCGGGCAATTATTCTGCTTTTAGTGGTCATGGCCCGACCTCTGATGGCAGGGTCAAACCCAATGTGGTTGCACAGGGTGAGGGAGCATACTTTGCCTCAACGGATGGTAGTTTTATTTATGGGAATGGAACATCATTCTCATCGCCCATCCTTGCCGGTATGGTGGCCTGTTTGTGGCAGGCAAATCCCAACATGAACAACATGGATCTGCTCAATGCCATCCAGGCCAGCGGGACCATGGCCAACAATCCTGATGATAATGTTGGTTATGGGATTCCTGATTTTATGGCAGCACATAATATTCTGACCTTCATCATTGGAGATAACACTGAATTGGTCACCAATATGACGCTTTATCCCAATCCGTTCTCCACTTCTTTTGAACTCAGTTTCAGGGCGGAAATGAACCTGGAAAACAGGCTCGTACTCACTGATCTGACCGGAAGAAATGTATTTGAACAGCATTATAAATCCAAACAGGGGATGAATCATTTAAAGATCACCGACCTTCAAAATATCCCTTCCGGGATCTATTTTCTGCGCATGGAAACAGGGAATACCGTAAAAACTTTGAAGTTGATCAAGCAGTAAAGGGATTCCGCAAGAGGGAATGTCAGAATGCACCTTGTACAAAAACAGGAAATTGCTCAAAGATCCAGGCCTTCAACAATTTTTTCGATCTTAGTTTGTAACTCAGCTTGCACTTTCTCATAATCGGCGAGATTATTTAGTGCGGCTTTCACTCCAAAATAGAACTTTATCTTGGGCTCGGTACCGGAAGGACGCATACTGATCTTGCTTCCGTCTTCAAGGAAGAATTGCAAGACATTGGACTTCGGAAGTGATATGTTATTTTCTGTTCCCGTTTTTATTTCCCTTGCAATACCGGATTGATAATCTTTGATCATCACCACCTTGCTGTCGTTGATCAGCATGGGTGGATTTTCCCGGAAGCGTTCCATGATCTTGCGGATCTCTTCTGCACCCGACATTCCTTTTTTGACAACAGAAATAAGGCCTTCAAGGTAAAACCCAAACTCCATGTAGATATCAAGAAGAACATCAAAAATGGTTTTTCCCTGTCCTGCAGCCCAGGCTGCCGTTTCAGCAATCAGGGCACATGAACTTACGGCGTCTTTATCCCTCACAAAGTCACCGATCATATATCCATAACTTTCTTCGCCACCGGCAATGAAAGTTTTCTTTCCTTCATTTTTTCTGATGATGTCGGCAATCCATTTAAAGCCTGTAAGTACATCGTAACTCTCAACATTATACTTATTGGCAAGATCAAGCAGTAACTCAGAGGTTACAATGGTTTTAATGATATATTCTTTGCCTTTTATCAGGCCGTTCTCCTGCCATTTTCTAAGGATATAGTAGAGTAGCACTGCAGCAGTTTGATTTCCATTGAGGAGGATGAAGTTGTCGTGATGGTCCTTTACTGCAATGCCCACCCTGTCAGCATCCGGGTCTGTCGCCATGACAAGTGATGCACCTTCCTGAATTGCCTTTTCGATGGCCATCTCCAGGGCTGATGCTTCTTCCGGGTTCGGTGACTTTAAGGTTGGGAAATTCCCGTCGGGGATGGCCTGCTCTTCAACAACACTGACATTGGTGAATCCAAAGTTTTTCAGGCAACGTGGCACCATGGTAGCACCTGTCCCATGTAGCGGTGTATATACTATTGGAATATCATGATATTGTTTGATCAGTTCCGGGCTTAGAGAAAGCTTCCTGATCTCTTCAAGATAGAGCGCATCAGTTTCCTCTCCTATGATCTGGATCAGTTCCTCTTTGCCATTAAATCTTACATCATCGAATGAAGTAATATTGCGTACTTCTTCTATCACATTATTATCATGAGGGGGAATCATCTGGGCCCCATCATTCCAGTATGCCTTATAACCATTGTACTCTTTTGGATTATGGGAAGCAGTGATCACTATACCGCTCTGACATTTATAATGCCTGATGGCAAACGATAACTCCGGAGTAGGACGAAGGCCATCAAAGAGATATACTTTTATGTCGTTTGCAGAAAAAACCTCGGCTGTGATACGTGCAAAATATTCACTCTTGTTTCTCGAGTCATGAGCCACAGCAACACTGATACTGGCATCATCTCCGTATACTTCTCTTAAATAATTGGCCAGTCCCTGGGTGGCCATGCCTACCGTATATTGATTCATCCTGTTTGTGCCCGCACCCATGATGCCCCGCAAACCTCCTGTACCGAATTCAAGATCTTTATAAAAAGCCTCATTCAGTTCCTGGGGATCATGCTTCATCATATACAAGATCTGATCTTTAGTCTCCTGATCAATATTACCTTGCAGCCACTTATTGGCACTGTCAATTACATCTGATTTATTCATGTTTCTATTGGTCTTTCTTTAATTTAGAAATGCATACTTTTAATGATGTTTTCCATTCCGGGATAACAATATTAAATTCATTCCTGATCTTCGATTTATCCAGCACACTGTATGCCGGCCTGATCGCTTTCGAGAGCCTGTATTCTATGGTGCTCACCGGAATCACTTTGCAGTCGATGCCGGAAAATTCAATGACAGCCTGCGCAAATTCAGCCCAGTTGGCGGTGCCCTCATTTGAATAGTTATATGTTCTTACACCATTGAAAGAATTCACCGAAGGAAGTAAACCCAAGATCACTCCGGCAAGGTCGGCAGCATAGGTGGGAGTTCCTGATTGATCGTTCACCACCCTGATCTCATCTCTAGATCCGGCGACCTTTCTGATTGTTTTGACAAAATTATGCCCGAATTCGGAATACAGCCAGGAGGTCCTGATAATTGCAGCATTGGGATTTACCGTGCGTACTGCCTGCTCGCCGATAAATTTTGAGTGTGCATATCTTGATTGTGGATTTGGATCATCCAGTTCGGTATATGGCGTGTTTTTTTTCCCGTCAAAGATAAAATCACTTGAGATATGGATAAGTCCTGCTCCATGTTTCCTGGCAAGTCCTGCCAGTCCTTGTACGGCAGTTCCATTGATCCTTATAGCAAGTTCTGGCTCCTCTTCCGCCTGGTCCACCGCATTATAAGAGGCACAATTGACGATGACATCCGGATGAAACGAAAGGATCAGCTTTTCTGTCTCTTCATAATTTGTGATATCAAGTTCATCTACGTCTGTGAACAGGAATTCATGTTCCGCTTGATTATCAGTGAGTGACCGGATGGCCATTCCTAATTGCCCGTTTGCTCCTGTAACAAGTACTTTCATTGTGATGCAATTAACTCCCTAAAATAATGAATGGTTTTTTCCAGCCCTGTTTTTAAAGGCGTTTGCGGTTCCCATTGAAGTTCCTTTTTTGCAAGACTGATATCCGGTTGTCTTTGCAGGGGGTCGTCTTCAGGCAGATCCATATAGCTAATGCCTGATCCTGAGCCGGATAATTCCCTGATGATCTCAGCGAGTTCGAGCATGCTCATTTCATTTGGGTTTCCAAGGTTTACAGGTCCTGTAAATGAATCATCGGTATTCATCAGCCTGATCAGCCCCTCAATCATGTCATCAACATAGCAAAAACTTCTGCTTTGTTTACCCTGTCCGTAAATTGTCATATCCTCACCGGCGAGGGCCTGGGTGATAAAATTTGAGACTACTCTTCCATCATGCGGATCCATTCTGGGCCCGTAAGTGTTAAAGATCCTGGCAATTTTGATTTTTACATTGTTTTGGTTCTTATAATTCACGAATAATGCTTCAGCGCATCTTTTCCCTTCATCATAGCAGGCGCGTGAACCGATAGGGTTTACATGGCCCCAGTAATCTTCAGTTTGAGGATGAACCTGTGGGTCCCCATATACCTCACTGGTGGATGCCTGGAGTATTCTGGCTTTGATCCTTTTTGCAAGTCCCAGCATGTTAATGCTTCCGGCAACAGATGTTTTAATGGTCTTTATGGGATTGAACTGATAATGAATAGGGGAGGCCGGGCAGGCAAGGTTAAAGATCTCATCAACTTCGATAAAGAAAGGCATGATTATGTCATGCCTGATGACCTCAAAATACGGGTTCTCCTGCAGATGCAGGATGTTTCTTTTATTCCCGGTAAAAAAATTGTCCAGACAGATGACTTCATTGCCATCATTTAAAAGCCTTTCGCAAAGATGGGAGCCGAGAAAGCCTGCACCTCCGGTCACCAGAATTTTCTTTTTCATATGTGTATTGTTCTATCCTGTAATTATTTACTCCCGGATCACTTTCCAATGGCAATATGATCAAAGCCTGCTGAGATTAATTCTGCACGATCGTAAATATTACGTCCGTCGAAGATAACAGCCCTCTTCATACGTTCTTTCATCAGTTCAAGCCTTGGTACCCTGAATTCCTTCCACTCCGTAACAAGCAATAGGCAATCAGCATCGTAAAGGGCTTCATATTGGTCTTCAACGATCTTGATTTTATCTCCGAATATCCGTTCAGCCTCTTTCATGGCAACCGGGTCATAAGCCGTAATATGACAAGCGGCTTCTGAAAATAAATCGATCAGAACCCTGGAGGGAGCATCACGCATATCGTCGGTTTGTGGTTTAAAGGAAAGTCCCCAGATCGCTATCTTTTTTCCTTTCAGATCATTATTGAAATATTTCTTCACTTTGTGAAACAGGATTTCTTTCTGCTTTGCATTCACATCTTCAACAGCCTGCAGTAAGTTCATCCGATAATTGTTTTCATCAGCCGTACTGATCAGCGCTTTTACATCCTTGGGAAAGCATGAACCTCCATAGCCGATCCCCGGGTATATAAATTTTGACCCGATGCGTGGATCGCTGCCGATACCTTTTCTTACCTTATCAATATCAGCTCCCACGATCTCACAGAGGTTGGCAATTTCGTTCATAAAGCTAATCCTTGTGGCAAGCATGGCATTGGCGGCATATTTTGTCATTTCGGCAGAAGGAATATCCATAAAAATAATAGGATGGCCGTTCAGCGTGAAGGGCTTATAAAGTTTCTGCATGATCTTTTCAGCCTTTTCCGATTCCCTGCCGATCACAATCCTGTCCGGTTTGAGGAAGTCTTCAATGGCAGCACCTTCTTTCAGGAATTCGGGATTTGAAGCGACATCAAATGCAATGTTTGCACCCCGCTTATTCAATTCTTCCCTGATAAGCGTCTTGACCTTCTCCGAGGTTCCTACAGGTACTGTGCTTTTTGTTACCACCAGAATATAGTCATTTATTTTCCTGCCCACTTCACGTGCAACATCCAGCACATATTTCAGCTCAGCACTTCCATTTGCATCAGGGGGTGTGCCAACTGCGTTGAAAATAACATCACATCCCTTAAGCGATGTGGCAAGGTTTGTACTGAAATGTAAGCGGCCTTTTTCCAGATTACGCTGTATCATGATTTCCAGCCCAGGCTCATAAATCGGTACAATTCCCTTTTTCAATCCATCGATCTTTTCTGCGTCAATGTCTACGCATGTGACATCAATACCAACCTCGGCAAAGCACGTTCCGGTGACAAGGCCTACATATCCTGATCCGACAATGGTGATTTTCATAGTTTATATAAAGTGATATTTAATTTGAAATGAGGGAGTAAAGATAGAGAAAATTTAGGTTTTGCCTATTGGGTTGACATTCGATATTCGATATTCGTTCCTCGATATTTGTTCCTCTTTGTTCAAAAAGGGTATTCTGTCCATTAATACTTGATCTTCAGCTCACTCTCATCCCATCGGCGGAACACATCGCGTGCCTCATCCCTCATCTTGTTCACGAATGGAATTTTTCTTTCACCGGGTTTGCGGTCGATTTCCTTATAAATAAATGCGTCATCGAAACCTGATGCTGCTGCATCTTCTTTGTTTGCAGCATAAAAGACAGCCGAAGGCCTTGCCCAGTAGATGGCTCCGAGGCACATCGGACAGGGCTCGCAACTGGAATAGATCTCACAGCCTTCCAGCTGGTATGACTTTAATTCGCTGCATGCTTTTCTGATGGCCACGACTTCAGCATGGGCAGTAGGATCAACAGCAGTTGTAACCTCATTTACTGCAGTTGCTATGATCTGTCCATCTTTCACAATTACAGCCCCGAATGGGCCTCCGTTGCCCTTGAAAATATTTTCTTCTGCGAGCCGGATGGCTTTCTCCATAAATTTGGGATCGTATTTATACATAATCTTAAAGATAATTATTCCAGTTTCCTTTTTTTGTCGGCTTGGTGACCGCCATTTCGAGTTTATCAAGAAACTCATTCCTGGGGATGCTTATTGCCCCGAGACTTCGTAAATGTTCAGTGTCCTGTTGGGCATCAATCAGTTCAAAATCCCATTTTTTCAGCAAATCTATTAAGTGGTACAATGCAAATTTAGATGCATCCCGCATATCATAAAACATGGATTCACCGAAAAATGCTTTGCCAAGTGATATTCCATAAAGTCCGCCCACGAGTTCATTTCCAAACCAGGTTTCCACTGAATGGGCAAATCCTGCCTCATGGAGATTTGCATATGCTTTTAGCATTTCCCTGGTGATCCAGGTGGTATTCTGGCCTTTTCGGGATATTTCCGCACATTTTCTGATAACCCTATCAAAATCCTTGTCGTAGGTAAAGGTATATTTATCGCTTCTGACAAGCTGCTTCAGGCTTTTCGAAACTTTAAATCTATCAGGGAACAACACCATTCGAGGATCCGGTGACCACCAAAGGATCGGGGAATCTTCTGTATACCAGGGAAAGATACCATTGGCATAGGCTAGTACCAGGCGGTCAACAGAAAGATCACCACCAAGGGCCAGTATGCCTTCTTCTTCAGCATAAGAGGGATCTGGGAATGCCAGTTCTTTATTTAATCTAAATATTGCCATGTAATATAAGTCTTACAGGCTGCTATAACTTATCAAGGCATTGCAGGATCGCCTGTGATGTTTCTATTATCTGTTCGGATGAGATTGTCAATGGAGGAGCAATCCTGAAGGCTGAAGACCTGAAAAGAAAGCGGTCTGTGATCAAGCCTTCTTCAGCAAGGCACCTGCTCAATGTAGTGGCCGCAGATTCATTTTCAAGTTCAATTCCCATCATAAGTCCCCTGTATCGTATTTCTTTAATTGCCGGGTGCCCTTTTAATAGTTCATAAAATTGCTTTCCCTTTTCATTCGCTGCTTCTGCTAGGTGATCCTCAAGAATGACCTCAAGGTTTGCCAATGCTGCTGCACAGGATACCGGATGTCCGCCAAATGTCGTGATATGGCCAAGTGCCGGCTTGAAGGTCAGCTTCTGCATGATTTCCAGGGAGGAAATGAATGCACCTATGGGCATGCCGCCGCCCATGCCTTTGGCCAGGCAAAGTATATCGGGCACCAGCCCGAATTGTTCAAAGCTGAAGAGACTGCCGCTACGGCCAAATCCCATCTGTATATCATCAATAATAAGAAGTGCTTCGCTTGAATCACATTGTTTTCTGAGCGCTTGCAGAAAGCCATCTTCAGGCAGGATGATCCCGGCTTCTGCCTGTATACACTCTACAACTACGCAAGCCGTGTTTTCGCTGATCTCATTCAGCATTTCCTTATTATTAAATTCCAGGAAGCGTATATCCGGGATCAGGGGACGGAAAGCATTTTTTAATTCTTCATTTCCAAGAAGGCTTAATGCGCCCGCGGTTCCGCCATGATATGCATTTTTGAAAGCCACCACTTCTGAACGTCCGCTAGTGCGTTTTGCCAGTTTCAGAGCTCCTTCTATGGCTTCACTGCCGGAGTTTACAAAATATACTGCCTCAAGATTTGCAGGCAGGTGTTGTGTCAGCTTATGTGCCAGCAAAACCTGTGGGGACTGTATGTATTCCCCGTAAACCATCAGGTGCATGTATTTGTCCAGCTGATCCTGAATGGCCTTAAGCACCCTGGGATGCCTGTGGCCGATATTGCTGACTGCCACCCCGGATACCAGGTCAGTATATCGCTTACCTTTATTATCATAAAAGTAAATGCCTTCTGCTCTTTCCACCTCAATGGCAAGAGGGGTGGAAGAGGGAAGTCCCAGATGACGAAAATATAAATCCCGAAGACCAGACATAATTTCTGAATTTCTTAATACAAAAGTAATGAAAGATGTTAGTTATTTTGTTCATAAAAATATTCATGCAATAATCAAAATTGCTTTATACTTGCAACCTATGTTCAAGACAATGAAAGACAAGGTAGTTATCATCACGGGGGCATCTTCCGGAATCGGGAAAGCTCTTGCCCTGGAATATGCCACAAGGGGCGC
>JABMQZ010000182.1 GCA_013202965.1 Bacteroidota bacterium
AAAAGGAAATTCTTTGGTCCCTATTTTTAATTGGCAAAAACTTTAATCAATTCGGCCTGAAAACTATTTCAATTGAAATATAATAGTTCATAAGGATTGACTAATTAATATATATTGTTATTTACCGGAATTTAATAAGACCATACAAGTGGATGATATAAAGGTACCTGCTTGGTACTTTCTTCATCTTATACACCATCCTGTTCCGGTTATTTTTTAAAAATTTGGATAAATAAAACCAAGGCATGAATACCCTTTAATAATTGGGTCTTTGAAATGTCGGATTTCATGCTGTATGCATGAGATAACAATTCTAAATCTTATACAGGCGAAAGATTATCGAAGTAATTGACCTAAATTACTAAGCATGACGATACGCTTACGACTGTCCGCTTTTCCGGTATGCATCGCATACCATATTTCATTATTTATCAGGATATGTATTGGCGAAAGCTTGGTTTTTGCAAATTTTGTTATATGCCGGAAATGACGGAACCATACATAGAGCTTATCATTGCAGATGATTCGAACATTATCATCGAATGCATGAAGCATTGGATTAAAGATGCTCCCAATGTTGAACTTATTGCTATTGTTCATAGTGCCGAGTTGCTTAAAAGCCTATTAGAAATTCACGAAAATGCGATAATACTCAGCAGCTTTTATTGGATTATGATACAGGGCAAGGCAAAGATAAGCCCCCTGATCAGCAACAATCCGACAGTCAGTTATGCACTATTACTGCACCCCAATGATTATAATACAATCAACGGACTGATCGATATAGGTATCAAAGGTTTTTTCGGTTATATAACCACGCAGGAAGACATGATAAAAGGACTCGGTGATATAAAAACATATAATTATTATATGGCTCCTGAGATCATGGCCGAATTCATGGAAATCAAACAAAATGAAAATGGCTATGGCAATTCAGAAAAGACCTATCTGACAAAACGGGAAACTGAAATATTGAAACTTATCCTGCATGGCAAAAACAGTAAAAGCATTGCCAAGGCGCTGAATATCAGCAAAAGAACTGTAGATGGACACAGAGCGAACATAAATAATAAGTTTGGCGTAAAAAATACGGCCCAGCTCTACAAAAAGGCCGGAAGTTACCTGCTCACATTTTAATCCTTCTCTGCTCTTTACTCCCCATCACTTCCCGTCTTCTTATTTCTTTATTCTCTATTCTTTATTCTCTATTCTCTATTCCACCCCGTATTAATACCTGCGTATTTATGTCGGCATTAAACAGGTATATATGCTCTTTTATTCGCGCTAAGCAAGTAATATATTTGTTATCACAATACACAGTGTATACCCAAATCTATCAAAATATGAAACCAAGGAAGATCCCCCGAACCGGGCCGGCCTACGGTCCGGTTACTGGGCAGCTGTCTTGTTTGTTAAGGATGATGCTCCACAGACTTATCAATTGTTTTTTGTTGTCGTAGATTCCTAATATTTCATTTTACATCACAAGCGGGAAGTGTCATTTGCCACTTCCCGCTTTTACAGTTTTTACAATAGAAAGCTGCTGCCTTCATTAGAAAGAATATTTGAAATACCTGAAATTTATATAAGGAGTAATAATGATAATAATCTATACCTTTATAATGGAAATTAATCATACACTGGTTTTTTGTCTGAAAAGCACTTTCAGTATCCTTGCTAAATATGAGCGAGTTAGCCCGCAGTTCATGTAGCTGCGGGCGCAGAGACAATCAAATCTTCAGGAGATAATTATAAAATATATTTTCTAGTAATAATTGAAAGCTCATAATCAGCTAAATATAATTGTTGTCAATTAAAATTTAAAGAAAATGAAAGCAAAATATTTATTGTTAATCATATTTACGAGTATACTATCAATTGCGATATTTGCTCAGGATCAAGTCAGCCCCGTTGATAATAACTTCATTCCAAAGGAGCACAATTTCATACCCACAGACCTTAGCAGTGTTACAACAACTGACAATGAAAATAATGCTGGTACAGGAAGCCCGGATTATGATATGGATGTTTATCTCTACAAGGTAAATCCCAAGACACCTATTGAGTTTAACATATTCATTGATGATGCTACCGTTACAAATGCACAATTAAGTATCCTGGCCTGGGATGTAGATTGGGTTGGCCATCACCAATGGATTGGTGAACTGGATGCGGTTTATGTAAATGGTCATTTTGTAGGATATCTTACCGGTGCAAATGATGAATGGAGTACCTCAGTCTTCTTTTTCGATCCATCCTTTATTATTCCCGGACCTGCCGGAAAAAACCTCGTGAAGATTGAACTCGACGAACGTAATGAAGGCTGGGCTGTGAATGTTGATTGGGGGCAGCTTGTTATCAATGGAGCCACTGGAATTGCAGAATTCAGATATGTTACAACAGATAAAAGTGTATATTCTCCAGGAGAGACGGTTTATATTACCGAAGAAGTTGATGCCGATCCTTCTCTGTATGTAAGGGTTGAAACAAATCTATTAGATCCCGCTAGCAATATCATTGCAGGCACCTCCCGCCTGCTGACTGCAACAACCGGAGATGAGCCTTTTACTGAAGCTCTTGCCTTGCCTGTTGCTGCCGTTCCGGGAGCATATCAGGTAATGGCAATACTATACGAAGCCGGAACAAATATACAGCAAGACCTGGTGTATGTGCCTTTTACAGTGGCCATTTGTGTCGATCCAACTTATGGAGGGGAAATTGGTAATGCACAATCCAATTGCGGGGAATTTGATCCTGCGGTAATAAGCAGTATTGCGCTGCCAACAGGCTATACCGGAACACTTGAGTATAAATGGCAGGTGTCTCTCGACAATAGTACTTTCTACGACCTGGCCAGCTCCAATTCGGAAACATATGATCCTGGCTTATTAATCCAGACTCACTGGTTTAAACGCCTGGCACGCGTCGATTGCATGCCTGACTGGACTGGTGCAGCCGAATCAAATATTATTGAAATAACGGTCTTTCCAGTTCCGAGTGTTGATGCCGGTTTGGATGAACAGATCTATATTGGATATCCTCCTTACAGCACTCAATTAAATGCTGTGGGAAGCGTAGCCGGTAGCTATCTCTGGAGTCCTGCTACCGGGCTAAGCGATCCAAATGTTGCTGATCCGATTGCCGCACCGGAAACTACAACAACTTATACAGTGACATTTACGGATGGCAATGCTTGTACTGCCACGGATGAGGTAACAGTAAATGTAATGGATGTCAGGTGTGGCAAGAAAATGGATAAAGTCCTGGTCTGCCATGTTCCTCCGGGAAATCCTGGTAATTGTCATACCATCTGTATAGCCTATCCCGCTGTTCAGGCTCATCTTGATCTAGGTAGTTATCTTGGGTATTGCCTCATTGAAAAGACAAGCATTGCACCTGAAACATTGGAAAATGTCGCTTTGAAGGTATTTCCTAACCCAATGGATAATAGTTGTAAGATTGAACTATCTCTTAACTCGCCTTCTTCAGTTGAAATATACATAACAGATATTTTTGGGAAGCGTGTTGCAGATGTTTTTAAAGGAGCATTGGTAGCCGGACAGCATGATTATTCATGGAATAATGCAACAGAAACCGGGAAAGCTATTTATTTATTGACTGTAATCACAGATACAGAAACTAAAACCATAAAGCTTCTTGTTAAATAGATTTTCCTGAAAAGAAAAATACAAAGCCTGCCCTAATAGGTGGGCTTTTTTTATTGCATAATGGGTGGGAGAATTCAGTGCCTGGTGCCGAGTGGCTATCTGTTGTTTGCGTTTTTTAATTAAGTGAGAAACTATATTTAAAATACCTGTTGCAGTCCGGGTAATTCACAGGCCCGGGGTTGTTTTCCAGGTATATAATAATGCTTTCTGCATCGGTAAATGGCTGGATGATACCAGCTGAGGGAGGTGGGAAATACATATCATTGACAGCAGGAATATAGTCGTTCAGCCCTATGGTCAGACTTACATTGTCCTGCAGAACCTGGCCATTTATGTCTTTTACAAGCATTTCAGCACCTGACTGCTCCAGCATGATACCGGAATAATAAAAACCGGAGCCGCTACCTATAAAGAAATCCTTGATTTCCAAAACAGTCATCGTATAAACGATCGTTCCATTTTTAAAGGGGGAGATGGCATATATCTCGCCTTTTGTAATGTCGCCTTCATCCAGGTCATTCCTTATCCCCCCCGGATTTTGAAAACTGACTTCCACGTTCAACTGGCTTCGCAGGGCATCAGTATAAAAGCACCCTACATTATAATTACTATAATGGTAGGTTGATGAATAACCAATGACGTCATACAGAGACGGCATGCTATTGTTATATTGATCGATCATCAGTTGTATCCCTGCATCATAATCATTGTAATTGTCAAGGTCTATCAATTCAAAATCAATGGTATTAAGCTGCTGATTATCCACATTAATCATGATCTTTCCCATATAATGCAGGTAAGAGCCAGCCTGAAATATTGGGATCCCATTTACCACAGTATCGACGAGACTGTGAGAATGCCCACCGATGATGAAGTCAAAATAGGGGAAATCATGTGCGAGATCGAAATCAGCCCAGCGTCCAAGGTGGGTTAGGGCAATGTACAGGTCAGCATTTTCCTCAGCTTTGAGATTGGCATATTGCTGCACAATATTCTCCGGCCTTTGAAATGTGAGTTCTGCAACTTTCCAGGGATGTGTTGACGGTATGACAGCATCCTGTTTCCCGTTCGTTTCCACGAGCCCCAGGAATGTAAGCCTCAGGCCATCGATCGTTAATGTCCGGTACTTGTAGTGTCCCAGAAGTGCGTTTTCATCAAGGTTGGCGCACACCCAGTCGAAATCTGATTGGGCCATCCTGGCTCCCAGTGCTTCCACCCCATAGTCAAATTCATGATTGCCTGCCACGGTGATATCAAATCCAACTTCATTCATAACATCGATCATAGGAGCCCCCGGATCCTGGTAATTATCAACGATAGGGTTGCCGGAGAACATGTCACCGCTGCAGGCGATCAAAACATTGGAATGTTGCTTTTCCAGGTCTACAATATGCTTGATCCTGGAGAAATTCTCTATCTGCCCATGCTGGTCATTTACAAAAAATATCGTCAATTCATGAATTGGGGGGGTAGGAGGGATTGGGTTTTCAAGATTGTCTTTTTGGGTACAGGCATAGAATAAAGTGACAATCACTAAGTTGATGATGAATAATATTCGTATTTTTTTCATGGCCAAAACATTTTTAGTGGGTAGAGAATAAGCAAGCCTCCTTTGCGAAAGGCTTCGGAGCGCAAAGCATGGATCACTGAATTGTCGGATAAATATACAAATTATCGATGGATAAGGCAAATTTCTGCTATTATTCCTTTCCATTTTTAGCTTTAAAAAACATATAATATATTGATTCGTTGACTTTTAGTTTTTATTTTAGTATATTTGTTTTATATATATTAAAATATCAGGCATATGTTATTTCTCTGTCAAATACTCTTCCGGCTTTATTCAATAATGTATATAAAACCCATTCACTAAAATCTATAATTATGAGAACGGTATTAATTCTTTTTTAAATTTGTTCAGTAGTGTGCCTTTCCTCCTGTACAAAGGACGATTTTGAGGTTCGTATTAAAAACGACTATCATCAAGGGCTTAATATTGCCGTAGGGCCTACCGATTTTGGTTGGGTCGCCTCAGGAACGACGACCCCATATAGAGACATTGAGGAAGGATCGCATCAGATTACAGGCGATGTTCAGGGGTCATTATCTATTACAGGAAATGGGAAACATAAATGGACAGTGACTATTGGTGCCAATGGGAATGTTTCGGTATCGGAGGATTAGTTTGTGAAATAAGCTCACAGGTTCAGGAAGCTGTGCGCTTGCTTTAATGCTTTACGAATTTAAGCATCTGCTGATTTTCTATGGTCGTTGTTTGCAGTAGATAGGCTCCTGCCACCAGTTGTGAAACATCCAGTGAAACAGGATTGGCATTTCCGCTCTCGATGGATTGCAATACAATTTTTCCTTCCATATTATATATCCTGATACTTACATCCGCATTGTTTCCGTCTGGCATTTTGACAAAAAGTACTCCTTGCGTGGGATTAGGAAATACAAGGATATTTTGTTCTTCATGCACAGGTTCCGCAACGCCCACAATTCCATCATATTTGGCGATCAGCCCGCTTGCGCCCCCCAGCCATCCCTCATCCTCGTTGAGGAAGAATAATGAGCGTGGATATGAGCCAAATCTTTCACCATCCGACCAGCTGCTGCCTCCATCAAAAGTATGGTACATGCGAAAACCATCAAGGTACCAGCCTTCCGTTTCACTTACAAAATAAATTTGCGAATAGCTTCCGCTTGCAAAACCGTACAGGATTTCCCAGTTTTTTCCTCCGTCGGTGCTTTTGTATAATAATCCGTCGTCGGTGGTCACGTAGCCCACATTTTCATCATGAAAGAAAATACTGACAGGCTGATATATTATTGTACTTCCCAGCTGGCTTGAAGACCATGTTTCGCCCCCGTTATTTGTCCGAAGAATCTCTTTTGCATCGTAACTGATAAGCCAGCCATAAAGATCATCTACAAAAAATACTTTGCTGAGGTTAAGGGTGCTGCCAAACGACATATCCTCCCAGCTGAGGCCACCATTGAGGGTTTTAACAAATTCCCCCTCGTAGCCACAGCAATACCCGGTGTTTTCGTTTACGAATTGAAAGTCAGAATAATAACTTTCCGGACTTATTATATCAAGCAATTCCCAGTTCAGGCCGCCATCATTGGTTTTCATCATCTGTGATGAATCATTGAGCAGGTAACAGCTTTGTCCGTCCATATACAAATTATAAAATCGGCCATTGGGTATTATGGTATCGTACTCCCAGTTGTAGCCTCCATCGTAGGTTCGTAAAAGCTGGGCAGTGCTCCATAAACCTCCGATGCCATAGCCATTGAAAGAATCAAAAAAGCCAAGTTTGCTGAAATATGCATTCAGGCCCTTATTGATCTTTTCCCAGCTGCTGCCACCATCCATTGTCCGGCTTATGATGCCATCATAACCCACCGCTATACCTTTATTGCTTTCCCAGCTCATAAAAGCTTGAAAACTATTAAAATAAGAGGTTATATACACCAGTGAGTCCCAGGTATCGCCGGCATCAAAGCTCAATAGCACGGAATTGCCTGATATGAGTATTCCATTGTCGTCATCGAAAAAGTGAATGGCATCGAAACTTTCTGATCCATAATACTCATCGTACCAGGTATGGCCGCCATCGAGAGAACGGAATACACTGCCATCATAACCACATGTCCATATGCACATTGAGTTATAATATTCAACATCCGTGAGCCGATCACTATTGGCCGGAGTTGTTTCTGTCCAGCTGAGCCCGCCATCATCTGTGACCATTATAAAACCTTCATTTCCTCCCATCATCACATCACCGATTGCGCAGCCGTGCAGATCATCATAAAAGTCGACCCGCTTAAAGCATTTATCATCCGCAATGGAATTCTGGATCTTTATCCAGGTCTCTCCACCATCCGTTGTTTTTAGTACAATTTTGTAGGTGCCTACAATCCAACCGGTATCGGGATTGATAAAAAATACATCTGTAAAGTCTCCCATGCAAAAAGGGGCATCTTGTATATTCCAGCTTTGTCCTGCATCGGCTGTATGGTAAATGCTACTCCATCCACAGGCCCATCCTTCGTTGTCGTCGATAAAGAATATGCTCCACAGCGCCTCATCAGGATTGCTATGTTGTGTTTCCCAGTTATCGCCACCATCATGAGTATATAGTATTGTTCCTTCCGTGCCCACAACCCATCCTTCATTATCGGACACGAAGTGCACATCGATGAGATTACTCAGGGTAGGATAGGGGTGGATGGTGGTCCATTCGTTTTGTGCAAAACTGAATAAGAAAAACAAGGACGTGCCGGTCCACAAGACGAATTTTTTCATGAGTTTGGCTTTTGGTTTTATTTGGGAATAAATATACAAATAAAATGCGTGCTTGTAAGATAAGATCAGGAATTTTGCTAAAAGTTGCCTGTGGGAACACGACCTCACAGGTTCAGGAAGCTGTGAGGTCATTTGCTGTATCCAATTCTCTTACGTTCCTGTTGCTCAGTTTCCTGTTTGTCTTTTTGTAAGAGGTAATTTATGGCTTCATACACGTCCTTAAATTGTTTGTTGTATTTACTTTCCAGCTTTTTCAGTTTATCGGTTAAATCTTTATGAGATAAAGCGTATTGCCTTAAAAATACAAAGGCCCTCATAATGGCAATATTTACATCAATAGCTTTGTTTGAATTTAGAACACCGCTTAACATTGCCAGGCCTTGTTCAGAAAAGGCATACGGCAAATACCTTGTTCCTCCTCTATTTTTTGAGGTTTCAATTTGCAACCTCAAAGCATCCCACTCATGTTTAGTGAGCTGAAACATAAAATCTTTCGGAAAACGTTTGATGTTTCTTTTTACGGCCAGGTTTAAATTTTTTGTTTGCACTTCATAAAGTTCTGCCAGGTCAAAATCCAGCATTACTCTTTGCCCACGCACTTCGTGAATCTTTGTTTCAATTTTTCGCACTTGCATTTTCCTTTGCATTATGTTATCACAAATTGTGATAAGCTTGAAGTATTAGTCATCCTATTATATTAATACCGGAAAATGGAAAATGTCACACATGGTTTTCTGCAAATGTGTTCTTTGATAGATATTTGTGCAACTAAAAATGCCAGGCGGTTATCAATTTCAAAGTGATTAAGTCAAATTTGTCATTCTGACGACCTTAGGGAGGAAGAACCTCAATCCTGGTGCTGTATAGCTGGTTGAATATTTTGTCTGCCTTGTCCATAAGATCAAAGATAGCTACCTATATGCTTAGTGCAGTTAGCCGAGGGGCCCTTCTTCGCCCCGGGTACTTGGGGCTCGTTAGGATGACAATTGCAAGTAGCATGCGGAATGCAACCAGCAACCAGTATCCAGTAGCCAGTAATGCTTTCTAAAAGGTACTGTGGTTATTTTCCAATACAAAACCTGCTAAAAATATTCCCCAGCAGATCATCATTGCTGATCTCACCGGTGATCTCGCCGAGGTGGTACAGGGCTTTGCGAATGTCGATGGCAATGAGGTCGGAGGGGATGTCCTTCTTGAATCCTTCATCGATATCATTGAGGGCTTCCAGCACAGCGCTCAGCGCTTCGTGATGGCGGGCATTGGAAACGATCACGCCCTCTTCGGCCTGGTCCATACTGATGGCTTTCACCAGGCTTTCGGTGATCATGCTGATGTTTTCCTTCCGCTTCGCGGAAACAAAAATACACTCGAACTCCACCATGTTCCTAAAATGCCTTGGTATCTTCACTAAGCGATCTATTTTATTGGCGATAAGGATGAAATGTTTGTCTTTCATGCCTTCTTCCCCAAGCTGCCTCTTGAATTCTTCCAGGCTTTCTTTTACTTCCATGCAGTCTGTTGAAGTGATATCAAACAGATAGAGGATGATCCTTGCCTGGCGGATCTTCTCATAGGTGCGTTCAATGCCCAGGGTTTCTATGCGGTCCCCTGTTTCGCGCAGGCCTGCGGTGTCGATGAAGCGGAATGCAAGTCCGTTGATCACGATGGTATCTTCAATCGCATCCCTGGTGGTTCCGGGTATGTCGGAGACGATAGCCCTTTCCTCATTGAGGATGGCATTCAGCAGGGTGGACTTACCTACATTGGGTTTTCCGATAATGGCCACCGGGACCCCGCTCTTCATCACATTGCCTTCTGCAAAAGAATCATGGAGTTGCTGAACTTCTGAGCGAATTTCTTCAAGCAACTTTTTCAGGGCGTTCCTGTCTGCAAATTCAACATCTTCCTCACTAAAATCAAGCTCCAGCTCAATGAGTGAGGCAAATTGCATGAGTTGCTCCCTGAGCCCACTGATCATTTTTGAGAATCCTCCCCGCATCTGGTCCAATGCCAGTTTATGCGATGCCTTTGAATTGGCGGCAATAAGGTCTCCGACACCCTCAGCCTGGGAAAGATCCAGCTTTCCGTTCAGGAATGCCCGCAGCGTAAATTCACCGGGCTGTGCCATGCGGCAACCTGCATCAAGCAATAAAGTGAGGATCTGCTGGACGATGAAGGCAGAGCCATGGCATGAGATCTCCACGGCATCTTCACCGGTGTAGGAGTGGGGCTTTCTGAAAATACTCAATAATATGTCGTCGATGATCTGATCTTTTGTTCCTATGCTACCATAATGAAGCGTATGCGTTTCAGCTTCACGGATATTGAAGCCCTTTTTCTTTGCCGTAAAGATCTTTCCACTCACTTTGAAGCTATCTTTCCCGGAAACTCTTAATACAGCAATGGCGCTGCTACCGGGAGGCGTTGCGAGAGCGCAAATAGTATCATTGGTATTGAGCTTGGTCATGTATAGCGGTTTCAAAAGGGTTTATCAATACAAAGATACGACATTCTAAAATCCAAATATTATCAAAATCCAAACTACAAACTACAAAATCCAAAAAAAAATCTCAAATCCCACATTAATTTAAAACTCAAAACTCAAAACTTAAAAGTGTTATCTTTGCCCATCTTAAATTAAACAGCCAGTATCATGAGCGTTCTTGTTAATAAAAATTCAAAGGTTGTCGTTCAGGGATTTACAGGAAAAGAAGGCACTTTTCATGCAAGCCAGATGATTGAATATGGTACCCATATCATTGGAGGGGTTACGCCGGGAAAAGGTGGACAAAGTCATCTCGGACTTCCGGTTTTCAACACCGTTGCTGATTCCGTGAAGGAAGCAGCTGCCAATGTATCGGTGATATTTGTGCCTCCTGCCTTTGCATCGGATGCCATTATGGAAGCTGCTGATGCCGGCATCGGGGTGATCATTTGCATTACCGAGGGAATACCTACAGCCGACATGATCAGGGTAAAAGAATATCTTACGGACAAGGATTGCAGACTGGTCGGGCCTAACTGTCCCGGTGTGATCACTCCTGATGAGGCCAAGGTTGGCATCATGCCCGGATTCATCCATAAAAAGGGCAGCATCGGGATTGTATCCCGCTCAGGGACACTCACCTATGAAGCTGTTGAACAGTTGACAAAGATCGGGCTCGGACAAACAACCGCACTGGGCATCGGTGGCGACCCCATCATTGGCACCCAGACCCGTGATGCCGTAGAACTCTTCATGAACGACCCGGAAACAAAAGGCATCGTGATGATCGGCGAAATTGGTGGCAATATGGAAGCCGATGCCGCCTACTGGATACGGGATCATGGAACAAAACCGGTGGTGAGCTTCATTGCAGGAGCTACCGCGCCAAAAGGACGTACCATGGGCCATGCCGGTGCCATTATCGGTGGTAAGTCAGACACCGCTGAAGCCAAAAAAGCGATCCTTCGCGAATGTGGTATCCATGTAGTCGACTCACCCGCGGATATCGGGAAGAAAATGAAAGAGGTATTGGGATAGAAATGGGTTCAGGGTACCAGGTACCGGATGCCGGGAATTGAGAATGTCCCCTTTTCCTTATACCATATGGCATATGCCTTATGCCTTACTAAAAGTTCAAGATCCACGCTCCTTTAAAGCTGTCCTTGTATTTTGTCTTAGCCTGTTTGGCCTCTTCCAGTTTGGGATAATCGTTAATGCTCACCCGGTATTGCCCCTGCATGTTCTGAAGTATGCTGATGTTTGCGCCTTCAAGCTTGCTATAATTCTTCGCTTCTTTCTGTGCATCGGCATCTGATTGAAAAGAGGCAATGATAATATAGAACCTTCCTGTCTTGTTGCTGATAACAGGTATGCTGCCGCTTGCTGCGGAAGATCCGCTCCTGACTTTTTTAGTTTTAGATTCGCTCACTCCTGAGCATCGTTCAGGTGCAGGTAGTGCATCGGTCTTTTGACCCATCCATACCACCGCATAACTTTTATAGATACCTATTCCCATGGCACGCCAGTTTTTTTTCTCCCAGGGCCCTTTATTCACAAGAAACTCATTCGCTTCATCGATGGTGCTCCAGAACTTAAAAACGGTATCAGCACTGGTGTTGAAGACTTCAGCATAGGTAAGTTCATATCCTTCCCCGCTATAGCCGGTGAGCTCTTTGGGCTTGTTTCTTATGCATTCTTCCTGCGGCACATACTTGTTATGGCAGCATGGGGTCCAGTTCCCCTTGTCGGACCAGCTGTTCAGGTTACAGATGCTGGTGTCGGGGTGGTTGGTGTATAGATCAATGACATGGGTTCTGGCCACATAGGAGAGTGAAGCCGATAAAGGGATCTCTCTTAGTCCATTCAACACACGATGTGCATTGATCATTTCATATAAACGAAACTCATCATTACTCAAACAGAAGTCGTCAGGGATACCTTTCTGTCCTAAAGTATTAAGGCCTGCAAGAATGAAGATCAAAGGCAGAAGGCGGATATTGATAAGCAGCATAGCTTTCATATAAGACGGGATTTGATTTCAAAGTTACATAAAAAGTTTTGAGTTTTGAATGTTGAGTTTTAAGTTGGTTTGAAGTTGACGGTTGATAGTTAATGCTTGGCATGTAGCGCCAAATTCAAAACTTAAAACTCAAAACTCAAAACTTTATTCATAATCATTTACCCTATCTTTGGTGTAATAATTTTGATTTATGGAGAATAAGCGCTCACATGGTTTTGGCACGGCACCGGTTTTCTTCACAGCCATTTCCACCATTTTAGGAGCGATTTTATTCCTTCGTTTCGGATTTGCAGTGGGTACGCTGGGTTTTACCGGGGCCTTGCTTATCATTATGCTTGGCCATATGGTTTCCATACCCACAGCTCTGGCAATCTCAGAAATTGCCACCAACCAACGGGTGGAAGGAGGGGGGGAGTACTTTATCATTTCCAGGTCGTTTGGACTAAATATTGGAGCCACCATTGGCCTGGCCCTGTATTTCTCCCAGGCGATAAGCATTGCTTTTTATGTAGTTGCATTTACAGAAGCTTTTGAGCCTTTCTTTGATTGGATGAGAACGGTCCATGACATAGACCTCCCGAAGCAAGTGATAAGCTTGCCGGCAATGGGAATACTCACGGCCCTGATTCTCATACGGGGTGCAAAAATAGGAGTAAAGGCATTGATCCTGATCGTCATTATCCTGGCGGGAACATTGGTTTTATTCTTTGCAGGTACCACCGATTATGCTACTGAGCATGGCTACAGTTTATTCAGCAATTCATTCAGGAATTCAGGTAGCTTTTTTATCGTTTTTGCCATTGTATTTCCTGCCTTCACCGGAATGACTGCAGGAGTCGGACTTTCAGGCGACCTTAAATCGCCAAGGAAGTCTATTCCGAGAGGAACCCTGGCAGCCACATTGATTGGAATGATCATATATGTGTTCATTGCGTGGAAATTAACGGTCTCGGCCAGCCCTGAAGATCTATCCACTGAGCAACTGGTTATGAGCAAAATAGCGATATGGGGGATATGGGTGATCCCGATAGGGCTTGCCGCATCAACCATTTCATCTGCCATTGGGTCGGTGATGGTAGCGCCCAGAACACTGCAGGCCCTTTCATACGACCGCCTGTTTCCGCTACCACGCCTGAACCGCTTTCTGGCAAAAGGTAAAAAGGAAAGCAATGAGCCTTTTAACGCATCATTAATTACATGTATCATTGCATTTGCGGTTGTTGCTGTTGGAAACCTGAACCTTGTGGCAGAGATCATCTCCATGTTTTTTATGGTTACCTACGGGGCCCTTTGCCTGATCTCCTTCCTGAATCATTTCGGATCTGATCCCTCATACAGGCCCACTTTCAGATCGCGCTGGTATCTGTCGTTACTGGGCTTTCTTATGAGCTTCTGGCTGATGTTTAAGATCAACTGGATTTATGCCTTTGTTGCCATCGCTGCAATGATCCTCGTCTATTTGGCCATTTCAAGGTACCATAAGGAGAGAAGAGGCTTGCAATCTATTTTCAGAGGAGCCATCATACAGGTAAACAGGAGGCTGCAGGTTTATCTGCAGAAATCAACCAGGATAAAAAAGAGCGAGGAATGGAGGCCCTCGGCAGTTTGTATTTCCAGTGCCAGCTTTGTCAGGGAAGAGGCATTTTACCTGCTGGAATGGATTGCCCATAAGTATGGATTTGGCACCTATATTCACCTGATAGAGGGTTATTATTCCAGGCAGACCCATGATGAGGCACAGGAAATGCTGGATAAGCTAATAGATAAGGCTGAGGAAAGGAAAAACAATGTGTATATCGATACGCTTATCTCACCTTCCTATACTTCTGCCATCGCCCAGACCATACAACTACCCGGTATTTCAGGAATGGATAACAATATGATGATCTTCGAGTATGATAAATCCAATCCTACGGAACTGGAGCAGATCATCGACAACTTCAAGCTCGTGAAAGCAGGTAATTATGATGTCTGTATCCTGGGTAGCTCTCATAAACGATTTAATTTCAAAAATGGCATCCATGTATGGATCAGGAGCTTTGATTATCAGAATTCCAATCTCATGATACTCTTGAGCTATATTATCTCAGGTCATCCGGACTGGAATAAAAGCGAGATCAAGATCTTCGATATTTGCAAAGAGGAAGAGCTGGATAAGACCAGGGAGAATTTGCTTGAGCTAGTGAAGACAGGCCGGATTCCCATCACTGAGAAAAACATACAGATCATCAAAAAAGATGAAAATGTAAGCAGTAAGGTGCTGATCAATGAGCATTCGGCAGAGGCCGGCCTCACTATCATCGGCTTCAGGGCGGAACATATCAAGCACTACGGAACGGATCTGTTTATGGATTATGATGTGGTCGGTGATATATTATTTGTGAATTCGCACAGGCAGAAAGAAATTACATAAGTTCCTGATTGAATGATGATATCCTAATGATTATTGATTAGTGGAGATTGGTAGTGAAGAATGGTGAATGCTGATGGATTTTTTTTAACACAAAGGACTCGAAGTAACGCACAAAGGACACTAAGAAATACCCTTTGTGACCTTTGCGAAACCCTTAGTGCTCTTTGTGTTTAGAAATAAATCAACACTCAAAACTATTTCAAAAGCTCATATTTATCGATTAAAAGCCTTGCTATAATTGCATCCCAGATATAATTTGGGGGGCAATTGAGTACATCATTGTCGGGGCTGAATGATTCCCAGTAATTATGGTTTTTGGATAATTGTGTACCTGCTGCCAGCAACATTTTATCGGCCAGCTCAATGGCGCGTTCATCATAGCCGTAATCGATCAGCCCACGAAACACCATATAATCCCATAACAACCAGACAGGCCCGTTCCATTTGCAGCAATAATCAACATAGGGACTGAACCATGGGTCATCAGCCGAGAGGGTAGGGACACCGAATTTTCGCCAGAACTTTGTGGTATCTGTGAGTGTACCGACCAGCATTTCAGCCTGATCTTCATCCGCTGCACCCGCCCAGAGAGGAAGAAAGCCAATGATCTCCTGCCGCCGCAGGTCCCTGTCCATGAAGAACCATGAATCATCTACACGGTTGATGTGATAATAGAAAGCGCTTTCTTGATCCCACATCCTGATATTCAACCAATAGGTCAGTTTCCGGCTTTTTTCCTCCCATGCGACAGCTTCCTCTTCCAGGCCGAGTTCATGTGCCATCTTTGCGAGGTAGTTCATCTCATTGATTACCATAAGGTTCAGGTCAAGGCATTCAAGCTCGTCGGAAATATCTTCCTTATCTACATCAAGGTACCTTTCCGCCGAAACCTGGAATACGGCATTATACCAATCGCGTACATTCTCGATAATACCATAGGGCCCCCATTCCAGGAGCCCATCGCCATCCGCATCGCGATTTTTTATCAGCCATTCAAGATATCTCCTGCCTGAATTATATGCATCTTCAAGGAAAGTCCTGTCTCCACTCACCTGGTATATTTCATAATTGATCCAGCTATAAAATGGTGCGGATGTAGTGGCCATGGTATCGCCGTAAAGCTTACTGTAATGGGGATATTCCCCTCTTCCTCTGGGCCCGTGACGGTATGCGATCAGTCCATCCTCTCTTTGCTGCTCCATATATACGCGCTGCGATCCCTGCGCTGATTCAGCATCCAGGTAAACATATGCCAGCATGCTCAGTGATTCATGCAGTACCTGGTGTCCGTGACCCCATCCCCATAGCGGTTCCCGGGAAAAGACATAGAAGTTATGTGAAGTTTCGCCGGTGGGAGGGAGCATGCACCCCCTGGCAAGGTTGAAAGCTCCGATGTACATGATCTTTTCCTCCCTGCTCATTTCCGGAAAGCGTGGTATGCTCTCATACAGGGCAATATTTTGATTGAGGTAGTCTTGCAAATTAAGGGATTTGGCTTCATTGATCTCCCTGATCATCTCATCTTCAGGCTCATCTTCTGATTGCATGCCACGCAGATATCGCAAATTCACCGATTCACCGGGAGCAAGCATGAACTTTCCATGCAGGGCAATATACCTTGCGCAAATATTGTTTTCCATGTTCAGTCTGTCGTCGCGATGATCTGAATAAAAATCAGTTTTTATGATATTATAAAATTCTCCGGGAGCTCCTGTATAGGCTCCATAGGAATAGATATCAAACCCGGCGGCAAAGATATCCCTCCAATGAACAGGATAGCCCCCGGCAGCATACAGATTACTGATCAGTCGTTTAGGGCTTTCATAGTGCTTAGCCAGCAATGCATTGTTTTCAGGATCATAAGCATCAACACACAGGGAATCCTTATCAAATTCAATAATCGGGTAGATCTCAATATCCAGGCTTTGATCTGAATGATTGGATATACGCATATCTACCATT
The DNA here is from genome assembly GCA_013202965.1 of Bacteroidota bacterium. GTDB lineage: Bacteria > Bacteroidota > Bacteroidia > Bacteroidales > B18-G4 > B18-G4. Next base: position 16,867 of record JABMQZ010000182.1, read on the forward strand.
GCAACTCTTGAACTGTAAACAAAAAAACACTCCCGGACATCGATATCCGGCCACGGTTCATATTCAATCAGAACCATATCCGAAAAAGAAAGCTTTACTTTCGGAGCGCTATAGAATTCCGATATGCTGTTAACAACCACCTCGTTCATTTTCCAGATGCAATACATGCTGCCCGACTTGTCGGAGGTATAGCTTATGGGCTTATCTCCCGACCAATAATCCATTTTGTAGCCTTTGTCCCCATAAAGCCGCGATCGTTCCATTGCCGCCGTATAAGTGGTGTATAGCGGAGCATCAGCTTTTGCATCAAGAATGAGCCAGGGATCAGAAACCTGTAATTCCTGTGCTGGAAGTGCGGTCAATGACATTGAAAATAGGACAAGTAAATAAAATCTGAGGATTGTTTTCATAATGCCTGGATTTGATATTGCTAATTTAAAATTTAAAACTCAAATCTCAAAACTTAATAATTATCTTTGATTTGTTAAAATGAAGCATCAACTGCATATACTCCTGATTGTGGCGGCAAGCATCCTCATGCTACCCTCGTGCAAGAAAACAGACAATAAGTTCTATGAATACAGCAGTCCTACCTTCAAGGTCATTCAAAAAGAAGGGGCAGCTGAAGAATTCTATTCCTATTGTGCTTCGCATGAGGTTTATATGGATTCCATCTATGTCACAAGCCCCTTGAACATCAGATCCAGGCATTATTTCCATGGACAAACATTCCAGATCAATGAGCAGTTCCTGATTGCGGATACTTTTATACCCCATGCCGGAAAGTGGCAGTTTGTTTTTTACGGAAGGAAGCTGGTGAATGGAATGGGATTTAAAGTTTTTATAGAAAAGGAATTTTAGTACAGAAAGCTAATCCTGAACTTTACAGAATATGATCATCCGCCTTACTCAGGCAGTCCTTGAATGGAAGTCTCAAGCATTTTATCGTATGATGCCATAAGATTGCGCATCAATTTATTGGAAACATTGAAACGCACCTTATCAATCATTTTTACAGGCAGGATTCCGGGAGAAGTCCCACTAAGAAATGCGGATTCATAAAATGACAATTCTTTCATGGGAATCTCTTTTTCGCTTAGGCTTATAAGTTTTTTATTGCACAACTCCTTCACTTTCTGCCGGGTAATCCCCTGGAGCACCTTGCTTTCAGTGGTGGTGAAGACTGAATCCCCCCGAATGAAAAAGATGTTGGATTTACTGCCTTCAGTGATATTCTTTTTTTTGTCGATAAGCAGCACTTCATAAGCATCAGAGGATGATTTCAGATATTCAGCTTTCTTCCAAAGTGCAGCATTCCATATCTTGGCATTCGGCAATTTGCGAATTGCTTTCATTGTCCTGACAGTTACACCCTCAGTGTATTCTATCTGTGTAGGGTAGCGGTGTCCGACATAATATGCGAATGTATGAATTTGATTATTTTTCCGAACAATGCTGATAAGTATATTGCCATCATCGGGCTTGCATGTCTGGATGAGTTTAGCAATGCTTTCCATGATCAGTGCGGGATCGGGAGTGTCCTTAATTCCGGCGTAAACAGCAGATTGAAAGAGACGGCTGATGTGCTCTTCAGAAAATAGGGGAATCCCATTTATTATGCGCATTACTTCATAAACAGTCCTCCTTCGTTTGCTCCATGCAGGATCAAATTGCCATGTTTCCATGACAAGACCGTCCTTTACGAAGTATTCTCTTTCAGGCCTAAGCATTATAAATTCTTAATTTTGAAGTTTAAATTTTAGATTTACTCTTAACTCCAGGTATTTCAAGTACTTCTTTTAGCTGCCCTGCGGGAATTTGCCAGATTCAGGTTGATAATTGCAAGTAACAGAATAATAGCACTGATCCATTGTACCCAGGACAGCCTTTGCCCGTTCACCAGATAATCAAGTATAATTGCTGTTACAGGGAAGAACAGTTCGCAAATGGTCGCGATAACTGCCCTTACCTTCTTCAGCCCATAATAATAAAGGAATATGGCACCTGAGCCGGTCGTTACAGCAATGATCAGAAAAATCAGCCAGTTTTCATTTGTGATGTTTTCGTATTGAACGTACGAGCCTGCTGACAGGACGATGATGAGCATAATGAGTGAAGTGAACCCATACCTGTAGAATGTGGCTGTTTGAAAGCTGTATTTTCCCAGGATCTTTTTGCTGAGCACTGTGGAACTGCCAAAAGCAAAGGCCGCCAGCAGAGAAAAAAGAGCCGCTTCCAGTGTGTTGTCTCCGGTGTCAAAATTAGGGGAAGACAAACCAAAAGTAAGAAAATAGCCTGCCAGGATCGCAATTGATGCCCAGAAGAAGTAATACCTTTTCATCCGTTCTTTCAGGAAAATAACAGCAAGTGCAATGGCGAAAATAGGCTGTAGTTTCTGCAGCAGGATGACAAT
>JABMQZ010000183.1 GCA_013202965.1 Bacteroidota bacterium
CTCCAGATCAGTACCAGGCACTCGGAACTCCTCCAATTCTACACTATTCACTCCAGATCGGCACTAGGAACTAGCCACTCGGAACTAGGCACTTCCCCTGCTTCTTGCCCCAAAAATGCCAGTACCTATCCTGACGATGGTGCTTCCCTCTTCAATGGCCAACTGAAAATCCCCGCTCATCCCCATGGAAATTTCTTTAAATTCATCAGCGCCGCTGAAGTATTGATCTTTCATTACATGGAAGTACTTCCGGAGCCTGGAGAATTCTTCCCTGAGCACTTCTTCATTATCTGTAAATGTTGCCATGCCCATCACGCCACAGATCCTTATGTTTTGCATTTGAGCAAATTCGTCTGACTTGATGATCTGCACTGCCTCATCCATATCCAGTCCGAATTTCGTGTCCTCACTTGCGATATGGAATTGCAGCAGGCAATCAATCCTTCTTTCAACTTTGGCTGCCTGTTTATTGATCTCTTTCAGAAGCTTAAAACTGTCGACCGATTCAATCATGTGCACAAAAGGGACCATGAATTTCACCTTGTTGCTTTGCAGATGGCCAATAAAGTGCCACGCAATATCTCCGGGCAATTCCGGATGTTTTCCGATCATCTCCTGTGCCTTGTTTTCTCCGAAAACCCGCTGACCGGCATCATAGGCTTTCATGATGTCTGATACTGGCTTGGTTTTGGAAACTGCAACCAATCTGACATGATCAGGTATTGATGCTCTTATGTGCCTGATATTGTCTTGAATGCTCATGATCGGGCTTAGGAGTTTTTACGAGTTTATTTTCCTTGCTAAGGTATGACTAATTTAGTATCTTGGCTACTAGAAAATGACCGGTTTTATGACCAATATCCTTTGCTGGATATGAGCCCGGAATTTATCACCCAGATCTTTTATCCCTTATGACTAAAAGCGGTTGAATTTATTATTTGTATTATGAACCTGAGGATAACGCTATACGAAACCCTTGTGAACAATATGTTGCTCATCAGGGTACAGGATTTGGATAATGAGGGCAAAATTGGACAGGTGGAAGTGACGATTAAAGGAGTTCAACCGGCCCTTGAGTTCAATGTTGATCATATCTCTGTCTCTCCCTTGGATGTATTTGTTCAGGACACCCCCCTGACCAGGGAAATTAATGAAGTAACCGCGAAAATCTACACTCTGCAGGGGCATCAGTTGCATGATACGGATACTAAACTTATTAAGCTTGGAAAATAGTTTTGAGTTTTAAGTTTTCCTCCTTCGCTTCGCTAACGCTTGCGCCGAAGCTTCAGCGTAGGAGCACGGCGGACGCAGTGAATTTTAAATTGGGCGCTTTGATGCAAATGTATTCGACATTGCCCATTTTGCATTAAACCAGAACACGGATGAAACGGATTAACGGATTAACGAACATGAAACATGGAAGTGGAGTTAAGAATTAGGTCATAAAATCCACACTCCAATTCTCTGATTCCCTGACTCTCTGATTCCCTGACTCTCTGACTCTCTGACTCTCTGACCCTCTGACCCTCTAGTCCAACAAATGAACCGCCAGCCCGCTCCTCAGCTTCGGCTCAAACCACGTAGTCTTCGGTGGCATGATGTTACCGCTGTCGGCAATATCGATGAGCTGTTGCATGGAAACAGGGTAGAGAGCGAAGGCAAGCTTCATCTCTCCGCTGTCGACGCGTTTCTTTAGCTCGCCCAGACCCCGGATTCCGCCTACAAAATCGATTCTTTTATCTCTCCTGAGGTCTTTGATGCCAAGGATATCATCCAAAACGTGTTGCGATAGTATGGTAACATCAAGCACAGCAATGGGGTCCTTGTCGTCGTAGGTGCCGGGAAGGGCCTGCAGGGCATACCATTTTCCACTCATGTACAGGCTGAATTCGTGAAGTTTTCCGGGTTTGTAAATTTCAGTTCCCTTATCTTCAACTTTGAAGACTTCGCTCAGTCTTGCCAGAAATTCTTCTTCACTTAAAGCATACAGGTCTTTCACCACACGGTTATAATCGATGATAGTTAACTGGTCATCAGGGAAATGCACGGCAAGGAAGAAATTATATTCTTCATCTCCGGTATGCCCGGGATTGTTATTTTTTCTTTCATTCCCGACCAGGGCTGCTGCTGCTGTCCGGTGATGTCCATCTGCAACGTAAGTGAAGGGAATATCATCAAAAAGCGCAATGATGCTCTCATTGATATCTTTTTCCCTGATCACCCAGAATTGGTGGCCGATTTCATCATCGGCCACGAAATCATATTCGGGCTCATTGTTCTTCACATATTCAGCGATGATCTCATCGATTTCTGCAACAGCAGGATAAGAGAAAAACACAGGCTCCATATTGGCACTGTTAATGCGAACATGCTTCATCCTGTCCTCTTCCTTGTCGGGGCGGGTGAGCTCGTGTTTCTTGATGATCCCGTTCATATAATCCTCAACCGCAGCGCAGCCGACGATCCCAAACTGGGTTTTTCCGTTCATGGTCTGTGCATAGATATACAGATGCGCTTCCTCATCCTGTACCAGCCAGCCATTTTCCCTGAATTTATTTAAATTCTCAACAGCTTTTTCATACACTTCCTGTGCATGCACATCTATAGTTTCAGGAAGGTCAATTTCCGGTTTTATGATATGAAGTAAGGAGTATTTATTGCCTCTCGCTTCCTCCCTTGCTTCTTCTGAATTTAAAACGTCGTAAGGCCTTGATGCCAGATCTTTGGCGATTGCCTTTGGTGGTCTAAGCCCCTTGAATGCTCTAAGTATTGCCATGCTGAATGTTATTTCCTCCGGCTTTGGATTAGCCTTACGGAGTGTTTGTAATTATAAATATTTTGAAAAAATCTTCCCATCAAGCCATCATTCTTCCCTGGCTTGCTCATCATCGATGTTGTTGCCGTTGTTCTCTTCCTCCCGCCGGTTTGCACTTCTCTGCAGGGAAGATATCAAGGCACCGAGCATCTTCGTCATTTCCATCAATTGATTTCTGGAATCGTTCTCATCTGCATCGTCGAACAGCCCAAGATTATGGAAAATGCTTGTAAATACGAGACATTCCCTGACTGCACTTTTGGACATTTTGAGGTAGTAGATGAACTGGCTCTTATTTCTGGCGGAGCCTTCGGCAATATTCAACACTATATTATGTGATGAAGTATTGAAACGCTCAATCAGTCCATGATTTTGCTCTGCAGCGCTGACAGTGGTAGCATTATTTATCCACTGGGCGTAGTTAAGCGCTTTATGATAAATGCGAAGGTCTTCAAATCTGAAAAAAGTATTGTTTCTGTCGTGTCCGTTCTCCATTATGATCGATGTTATTCATTGATAAACTCATTCCGGCAAAAGCCGCTTGCTGAACTTATATAATTTTATTAGCTGTTAACCTGGAAAGTCCGGTCTCCATGCTCAAGAAAAGCCTTGATCTGTTCAGCGGCAGCTATTCCTGCATTAATATTGGCTTCGGAGGTCTGGGCACCCATCTTTTTCGGAGTGAAGAAAAACCTTCCTTCATATTTTTCAGCTATTTCCTCCTTATTATCGGGGGCAATGTCAGAAATATAAATAAAATCAGGCCTTTCAGCGAAAGTTTTCAATAGCGAGTCCTCACAGATCACCTCTTTACGGGCTGTATTGACCAGCGTTGCCCCTTCAGGCATGAGTGACATCAGCTTTGAATTGATGGAAGCTTTTGTTTTCTCATTTGCCGGGATGTGAAGTGAAATATACTGGCATTGGCTGTACAATTCCTCCACTGTATCAAGCGCAATTACGCCATCTTTTTCTATGTCTTCTTTCTTGATAAAAGGGTCAAAGGCATAGCACTCCATACCGAAACCTTTTGCGATCTTCGCAACCAATGCACCCACGTGCCCATAGGCATGGATCCCAAGCTTTTTCCCTTTTAGTTCAGTTCCCGATGTTCCGTTAAGCTGCTTCCTGGCCATGTAAACCATCATGCCAAGTGCCAGCTCGGCAACAGCATTGGAATTTTGTCCGGGCGTGTTCATCACTACGATGCCTTTGGCACTGGCCGCTTCCAGGTCAACGTTATCGTAACCTGCACCGGCCCTGACAATGATCTTCATATTTTTTGCGGCAGCGATTACATCAGCGTCCGCTTTATCGCTTCGGATGATCACGGCATCGGCATCTGCGACTGCATCAATGAAATCCTGCTGGCTTGCATACTTTTCGAGTAATGCCATTTCATAACCGGCGCCTTCCACAACTTCACGAATACCGTTAACCGCTGCAGCTGCAAAAGGTTTAACTGTGGCAACAAGTACTTTTGTCATATTCTTTAGTTTTTATTAGATATAAAATAGATAAGGGGGATGTTTTTGACCCCGTTAATTTATGAAACTACCAATATAAAATTATTTGTGTAGATTTTCAAATTCCTGCATGACGCCCACCAGTGCTTCAACACTCTCTACCGGGAGGGCATTATAAGTCGATGCCCTGAAACCGCCAACTGAACGGTGCCCCTTGATCCCTACCATTCCTTTGGATGATGCAAAATCAAAGAATTCCTGTTCAAGATTCTCATAAGCGGCATTCATGACAAAGCAGATGTTCATGATCGAGCGGTCAGCAGGATCAGGAACGGTGGTGGTGAACAGTGGATTGCGCTTGATCTCATCGTAGAGCAGGCCGGCTTTGAATTTATTTATTTTGTGTATCTCATTGATCCCGCCCAGGTCTTTTAGCCACTTAAGGGTTTGAAGTGCGGCATAAACAGGTACCACCGGGGGTGTATTGAACATTGATTCCTTATCAATGTGTATCTGGTACTTGAGCATAGTCGGAATATGGTGTTCAACTTTACCCAGTATATCATCTTTTACAATGGCAAAGGTTACACCTGCAGGCGCAAGGTTCTTCTGGGCTCCGCCGTAGATAATGGCATACTTTGAAACATCCACCGGACGGCTGAAGATATCGGAAGACATATCTGCCACGAGTGGGACCGGTGAGTCGATGTCTTCTTTGATCTCGGTTCCGTAAATTGTATTGTTGCTTGTGATATGGAAATAATCCGCATCTTCCGGAATGCTGTATCCCTTTGGGATGTAATTAAAATTCTTGTCTTCGGAGCTGGCCACAACATCAACATCGCCAAAGCCCTGTGCTTCCTTGATCGCTTTTTTTGACCAGGCGCCTGTATTCAGGTAGGCTGCTTTTGTTTTGAACAAGTTGAAAGGAACCATGGCAAACTGTGTGCTGGCTCCACCACCGAGAAAGATCACTGAATATCCCTCAGGGATGTTCAGCAACTCCTTGAAAAGTGCCTGTGCTTCGTCCATTACGGCAACGAATTGCTTGCTTCTGTGAGAAACTTCCATCAGCGACAGCCCCATGCCGGCAAAATCGATCAATGCTTCGGCTGTATTTTTAATAGTGTATTGGGGGAGGATGGAAGGCCCCGCATAAAAGTTATGCTTTTTCATAATATTATTTTTTGGTTTCTGTTATACGCTCATTATCACCTTATCTTTGGCTCGGCAAATATAAATATTTGGCATGAATCTACCCTATATTCAGGTATAAATAATTTGAATAATTTTGTTTTCGTTACAAAGCTATAATGTAGTATGGATATTGGCAATAAAATTGACATTTTCGGAAGGCTGGGAAAGATACTTTCCCTGGCTGCTTCTCAACAGTCATGTGATCTTCTGACAAAATATGAACTTCGGGCCACTGCATTTGAATCAGTCATTGATAAGGCAATTGCTGCCAATGCCTGGTTCACAAAGGAATCGGTATATAAGATGTTGTATACCATTGGTGTTAGCCTGTACGAAGAGGATCTTCGTCAATGGATGGGCATGTATGAGCTTCAGGCCGGAAAGGAGCAAAAAAAAGTTGCCGTGGTGATGGCCGGCAACATTCCTGCTGTTGGCTTTCATGATTTTTTGTCGGTTTTGATGTCAGGGCACAAAGTACTGGCAAAATTATCTTCGGACGATCAGCACCTTATCCCGGGCATTGCTGAATTGCTTATCGAAATAGATCCCGCATTTGCTGATTTAATTGAGTTTTCTGATGGCCCTTTAAAGAATTTTGATGCCGTTATTGCTACCGGAAGCAACAATACCTCAAGGTATTTCGACTATTATTTTGGTAAATATCCACACATCATAAGAAAGAACCGTAATGCCCTCGCAGTGCTGAGTGGCAATGAAGACAGGGAAACGCTTCTGGCCATGGGAGACGATATCTTTACATATTATGGGCTTGGGTGCAGGAATGTGTCCAGGATGCTCATTCCGGCGGACTATGATCTGAAGAAGTTCTTTCATGCCATTGAGCAGTTTTCATCCGTAGCGGATCATCATAAATATAAAAATAATTACGATTACAATAAATCTATTTTCCTGGTAAACGGCGACGATCATTTTGACAATGGTTTTCTGCTGTTAAAGGAAGAAGAAAGCATGGCTTCACCCGTGTCTGTCTTGCATTACGGAAGATATACAGATGTTAAGGAAGTGAATGACTACATCAGGACAAATACAGAGAATCTCCAGTGTGTTATTTCCGATGATTCTGGGGTGAAAAGCAGCATCCCGCCGGGAACAGGACAGTATCCGAAGCTTTGGGACTATGCAGATGGGGTTGACACGATGGAGTTCTTGCTGGGTTTGTAGATACTTCTTCTATCTTCCATTACCTCACCCCCTGTCCCCCTCTCCTGAAGGAGAAGGGGAACGGAGTTTGAAGTATTATCTCCTGTTTATTCTATGCTACTTCTTCTATCCTTTGTACACCAAAGCTTTAGCGAAGGTGTATTCTATTCCCTTCTGAAATCGCTTTCGAACATTAAGCATACTGTTTGCCACTGAAAATAAAAATCAAATTTCTTGCCTGCCTGCCCACCTGCGGCGGGTAAACCGACAGGCAGGTTCCACTGTAATGACGTGATGCTGTGCTGGAGTTCGCCGGATTCCAGCCTTGCCATATTGATAGGGTATAACATTTATAAAAATGGGGTATTTTATGCGAATACTACAGATACATGTTATCAGTCAAACCTTGAAGCAGGACTTTACTTTTTTGAGATAAGCGCATTATATGATCCTGGGGAATCGGATTCTATTCCGATTAGCTTTATTCTACCTGATTATGAAGCACCTGCCGATCTGGAATACAGTATCAACGATACTGGAGCAGTCGTATTACACTGGAATCCTGTATTTACCTCTTCATTGCAAAATAATGATTGCTTATACTATGATGATGGAATTAATCATCACGGTGTTGGAACCTGTGATTGCTTTCTACTTACCGCAATACGTTTTGACTCAGCTATGTTGATCCCATATTATGAAACCTATGCCACACATATTCAATTTCATTCCTTTCAGAGCTCAGAGGAATCATGGTATAACCTAAGAATTTGGGAAGGTGAAAATGTCCCGGATTTAATACATAAACAAGCTGTAGGGCATCATTTTATTGGTAAATGGAATACCCTTCGGCTTAAAAAGTCACTATCCTTGTACAACAAAAAGGAGTTATGGTTTGGTTTAAAAACCTGGGCTGTAGCCAGCGAATACCCATTATCACAGTCTGATGATGAAGGAGTAGTCGGTTTCGGAGATATGATCAGTATGGATGGGGGTGTGTGGTGGGAATCTATTTCCCTTTACGGGTCCCAATTTGCCCATAATTGGAACATAAGAGTTGTCCTGACCAGTGATACGCTAAATCAATCCATTTTTCTGGGATACCGTGTTTATAATAATGGAGAGAAAATAAATGCCATACATATTACAGACACATCGTTCATTGTACCGTCAGAATTTGTTCATTATTATAATCGCTTTGCTGTTACTACCAATTACATAAGTTGTGAGTCGGATTCAGCGATCTTGATATTTTTTCCAACTGAAATACCGGAAAATATTCAAATGGAGGTAAAAGTCTTTCCAAATCCCACACATGGAAAAACTAAGATCCAATCCATAAGGCCACTTATTTCTATAAATGTGTACCATTTATCAGGACAACTGGCAAAAACTTTCAGCTTATCAGGAAACTCCGCAGAAATTGATCTTAGCAGTTTACCACCAGCTTGCTACATCCTTCATATTGAAACAAAAGGCGGAACGCCATTTAATAAGATGCTCATTTTACAATAATAAGAGGAGTTCCTAGTGAAGATTGGGAGTTAAGAATGATGAATTATACACTTTACATTATTCACTCCAGATAGGCACTTGGAACTCGGCACTAGGAATTAGGAACTTTAAATTTCCAATTCAAACCACGGCACCACCATCCCGCTTTTGTCTTCCGGTTCATCTTTATGCCGGAATTCGTTGTTGTGGATGTTGTAAATGTAGTCTTTAGCCCACTCCTTGTGGTTGATTTGGATCTGTTTCAGCGCATCAGCAATGGTTTCCAGTTCTTTGTCAGTCATGGTAGGATGAAGGGAAATACGTATCCAGCCCGGCTTTTCAGAAAGGTCGCCATGGCTGATCAGGTCTGTAATGAGTTTTGATTTTTCGTGGCTCACATCCAGGAGAAAATGGCCGTATGTACCTGCGCAGGCGCAACCGCCACGCACCTGTATGCCCCAGCGGTCGTTGAGAAATTTAACCACCAGGTTAAAATGGATGTTTAGAATGTACAGGGAGATGATGCCCAGCCTTTCGCGAACATTATCTGCCAGGATATGCAGCTCCGGTATCTCCTGGAACAGGTCAAATGCCTTATGTACAAGCTGCTGTTCCCTTTTTCGCATATTTTCTGTTCCGATCTGTTCTTTCAGCCTGATGGCCAGTGCTGTCCTGATGGCCTGCAGGAATCCCGGGGTGCCTCCATCCTCACGGGCTTCAATGTCATCAATGTATTTGTATTCTCCCCATGGATTGGTCCAATCGACAGTTCCTCCTCCGGGTTGATCCGGTGTATGGCTGTGATACAGGCTTTTACAAAATATCAATACGCCTGAGCTTCCCGGGCCGCCCAGAAATTTATGCGGGGAGAACATGATGGCATCAAGTTTCATATCCGGGTCTTCAGGGTGTATATTAATGTCTACATAAGGTGCAGAAGCAGCATAGTCGACAAAGCAATAACCTCCGTATTCATGCATGAGCTTTGCCATCTCGTGGATGGGCGTTTCAATGCCTGTAACATTTGAGCAGGCTGTAAAAGCGCCTATCTTCATGGGCCTGTCTTTATACACCTCCAATTGTTTGCGAAGTTCATCAAGATCGATCAGCAGATCTTTATCCGGTTGCAGCTGGATTACATCTGCAATGGTTTCAAACCATGAGGTGTGGTTGGAGTGATGCTCCATATGGGTAACAAAAACAACCGGCCTTTCTATTTCCTGCAGGCATTCACCGCCTGTAAGCTTGCCGCACTGCTTCATGCCCAGTATGCGCTGGAATTTTACTACCGCCGAGGTCATACCAAAGCCTGTGGTGATCAGCACATCATCCTCATTTGCGTTAACATGCTGCTTGATGATCTTTTGGGCGTAATGATAGGCCTTTGTCATCAGCGTGCCTGTCTCGCTGGTCTCGGTATGGGTATTGCCAACCCAGGGGCCGAAAGTGTTCCTGATCTTATCTTCTATTGGACCATAAAGCCTGCCGCTGGCGATCCAGTCTGCATAGATCAGGTCCTGCAGGCCATAAGGTGTTTTGAACCTCAGGTCGTGCCCGATGGTGTTGTGTCTGAACTTGTCGAAATAGTTTTCCATATTAGTCAGATTTTGAGATCCGGATCAGTGCAACTTCAATATCGCCTCCTTCCGGATAAATACTGAGCCAGTTGTTGTCTTCACTGAACCATTTGTATAATGCACCAATGCGGATGATATAGTCCCTGACCATATCTCCTTTCGGTACCTGCAGGACGACACCCCCGGCTTTGGAGTTATCCCGTCCGAAGTTTACAAGCATCTTAAAGTCATGGTCGCTGACATTTTTTGCCTTGATCAGGATGTAGTTCTCTTTCCTCACATTTGTCGGAAGAGGATCAAAGTTAAAGCGCCGCCTGGTGTTATCCGGTATGATCTGTGCCAGCTTATTCACATCGATAATGGCATTGTCGTTGATGATCTTGGTAATGCGTGCGATCATTTTACCGGGGTAATCTTCATCAGGAAGTATCCTTGCCGCACGCCTGTAGTTTTCAATAGCTCCGTCATAGATCTTCTCCCTGAAATAATTGTCGGCATCGGCAATATATTTCCGGTAATCAACTTTCAGGGTTTCCAACTCTATCATGTAGAGGGTGCTTACTTCATCGAGCCTGTCACGTGCATATTTATCATCGGGCCTGATGTTGACGGCAATCTGATAAGTTGATTTGGCGCTGCGGTAATTGCCCAGGTCAAAATAGCTGTCAGCCTGTGCGATGGCAGCATCAAAAGCTTTTTTTCGTTCCCCTTCAAGTTCTGAAAGCCTGGTATTGATCTCTGCGATCTTGTCTTTGGGGTAGCGCTCATCAGATTTTATGCCTGTTGCTTTCTCATATTCCTGCAGTGCCTCCAGGTATGCATTTCGGTCAAGGTATGCGTCTGCTTCCGTAATAGCCCGTGCATAGCTTTCATCAATGGCCTTTTGCCTTGCGATCCCGGCGAGTATGCCGTCAATTTCTGTGATCTTTTGCTGTGGATAACTTTCCATAGCTTTAAATTCAAGGGCTGAGGTATATGCAATGCGGGCACCCTCATAATTCTGATTACTAAACAAAGAATCAGCTTTTTTAATTGCCTTCTCATATTTTAGCTGTATAGCCATCAGCCTCTCCTGTTCATTTAGGATACTGTCAATTTCAATGAGCTTGTCCTTTGGATACTGCTCTCCGCTTTTGATGTCAAGGGCTTGTGTAAATGCGTCTTTGGCCGACATATAATTTTCTGCAGCAAAGAAGGCATCAGCGGACTTAATGGCTTCATTGTAGCTGTCCTCAATACCCTGTAGCCTTGAAGCTTCTCTCTTAATTTCAGCTATTTTGTCCTGGGGATATTGCTCACCGGCCTTGAATCCAAGTGCTTTTTCAAATTCGGCCTTTGCTTCCTGATATTCTTTGTTGTTGAAATAGTTATCGCCGAGGGCAATGGCATTGGCATAAGCATCATCGAGCAGCAGTTGTTGCGCAATATTTTCCAGGATATGATCGATTTCTGCAATGCGTTCAGCAGGGTAGGTTTCATCCGTTTTGATGCCAAGGGCTCTGGTATAGGCTTCCCTGGCTTCGGCATATTGCTGTGCATTAAAGTAATTATCTGCCGTATTGAGTGCAATCAGGTATTTTCCATTCAGTTCTGCGAGGCGTGCCTGTTCAGACAGTATGCCATCGATCTCTGCAATTTTATCAACAGGATAAGCTTCATCTGCTTTGATCCCGGAGGCTTCCAGATAGGCTTCCCTGGCATCAGAATATTTTGCTTCACTAAAATAGGTATCAGCATTGGCAAGGGCTTGTGTATAGGCCATATCGATGGCTTCCTGCTGGGAAAGCCTTGCCAGGATTTCATCAATTTCTGTAATTTTTTCTTTAGGATAAGTTTCTTCGGATTTGATGCCGGAGGCCTTGCTGTATTCACCTCTGGCTTCGGTATACTGCCTGTTTGTAAGGAATTTATCAGCGGCAGCAATGGCTGCAGTGTAGCTTTCTTCGATGCCCTGTAGCCTTGATCGTTCTGCCAGTATTGCATCGATTTCCGAAATCTTATCTTTGGGATATTGTTCCCTGTCTTTGAGTCCGCTTGCTTTTTTAAACTCCGTTTTAGCAAGTGCAAATTCTCCGGAATTAAAATATCCATCTGCTGTGCCAATGGCATTGGCATAATTTTCATCCAGTATACGTAGCTGTTCAATACTTGCAAGGATACCATTAATCTCCTCGATCTTCTGGCGTGGGTATTCCTCTTCCTGGAATATATCCTCTGCCTTCCTGTATTCCAGCAAAGCACTTGCATAATCCTTTTCGGTAAACAGCTGGTCAGCGGCTATCAGGGCCAGTGTATAAGTTTCCTGCTCTGCCTTCAGATTGGCCAGGATCCCGTTGATCTCGGTGATCTTGTCTTTGGGGTATTGCTCCTCTGCGATCAGGTCATTGGCTTCTACATAATCTGCTTTGGCGTCTTCCCATTCCCTCTTGGCAAAATGTTCATCCCCACGGGCGATTGCCGCCAGATATGCTTCCCTGACAGCATTTTCCAGTCCCAGTATTTCATCGATCATCCTGATTTGATCTTCCGGATAGCTCCTGTCAACGAGGATATCCATTGCTTTCAGATATTGAATGCGGGATTCCGCATAATCTCCAACATTGAAGAGTTTATCGGCGCCCTGGATGATGCTTTCATACTGCTCCAGCTTGTTCTGTATTTCTGCCAGGATCATGTCGATCTCATCTATCCTGACCTTGGGATATTGTTCAAAGGGATTGATTCCGATGGCTTTACGATATTCCGCTTTTGCTCCTGTATAATCCTCATTTGCAAACAGCTTGTCGGCGAGTATGATCGAATTTGTAAAGGCTTCTTCCTGTGCTTTCCTGAGGGCCATGATCTCACTGATGCTGCCAAGTCGTGCTCTTGCATGCTCGCCCTCAGGCCAGAAACGAAGAGCGTCAGAATATGTGAGCATGGCCGCATCATAATCTTCCTGCCTGAATAATTCATCTGCCCTGGCAATGGCGTCATCGTATGCAACTTTGTTCTTTTCCGTTTTTTCAGTCAGGGCAAGATTGATCTTGCTGATGATCTCTTTCGGATAGTTTTCCTCAGGCAGGATCTCCAGTGCTTTCTCATACCGGACCTTTGCCTCGGCGAACGCCTGATTTATGTACAGATCATCTCCTTCGGAAACGAATTTATTATAAGCTTCGTATTTCCTGAGAAATTCATTCAGTTCGCGGATCTGGATCTGGGGAAGGGCCTCTTCAGGTTTTAGCTCTGATGCCTTCTGATATGAAAGCAACTCGTTCTCATAATCCTTGCGGGCATGATACCTTTCTGCTTCGCTGATGGCTTTATCGTAATCCGATTGTTGGAAAGTGATCTCCGTGAGCCTGGCATCGCTTTCTGCGATCTTGTTGGTGGCCTCCTGACGTTCAGGGTATAAGGCAGCAGCGTCTTCATATTGCTGCATGGCCTCTGCATATTTTTCCTCTGCAAAAAGGGCATCTCCCTGCCGGATCAGCGTGCTATACCTTGCAAGGTTTTCGAGCTCATCAGATTGGATCCTCCTGATCTTATCGATCTGTTGCTGTGGATATTCCTGCTCTGGCATCATCTTCAGGGCCTCATCATAGGCCAGGATAGCCTGATCATATGATTGTTCATCAAAGAGATCATCAGCATAAGAGAGCGTTTCATTATAAAGACCCATCTCCTGCATCTGTACTCTCAATAAGCTGATCGACTCTTTTAGTCTGTCTTTGGGGTACTGTTCGTCAGGCTTTGCCTGCGCGGCAATCTGGTAAGATGCTTTGGCATTCAGATAATCGGCATTATCAAAGTACTTATCAGCAGATTCGATGGCCTGGGTGTATTTCTCATCTGTACTCTGGGTATATCCCGGAATGAAAAACAACAGAAAGAGCACAAAAAACAGGGCTTTTATGGGGGTAAAAAACTTTTTATTCATTTCCTGAAAATGATCCTTGATCCAATTTTTGATCCAACAATTTAGAACGTCTGAAGCATAATAATATTGCAGATTTTCCACGCTTTAAACCCTATCGATGATCCCGTCTTTTATCACCAGCTGACGCTTGGCCATATTCGCCAGATCCTTATTGTGAGTGACAATGACAAAGGTCTGCTTGAATTCATCACGAAGCCTGAAGAAAAGTTCATATAATTCCAGTGAACTGGCAGAGTCAAGGTTGCCCGACGGCTCATCAGCAAGGACAACTTCCGGATTATTAACCAGGGCCCTTGCTACTGCAACCCGCTGCTGTTCTCCCCCTGAAAGTGCTGATGGCTTGTGCTCCAGCCTTTCAGAAAGTTTAAGAAAATCAAGAAGTCTTGATGCCTTTTCAATAGCTGTTTTCTTTGAATCACCGGCAATATATGCAGGAATGCATACGTTTTCCAGGGCTGTAAATTCCGGAAGGAGATGATGAAATTGAAAAACAAAACCGATCATTTTGTTCCTGAATGCCGACATTTTTTTTTCATTAAGTAAAGAGATGTCAATGTCGTTGAACATGACACTTCCTGTATCTGCCTTATCGAGGGTGCCCAGTATATGCAAAAGCGTGGATTTGCCTGCACCTGATGCCCCTACAATGGAAACGATCTCTCCTTTGGGGATATCCAGGGAGATCCCTTTCAGCACTTGCAACTTTCCGTATGCTTTGTGAATGTTTTTAGCCCTGATCATCGGATTTGTGTATAAGGCTGCAAAGATAGTGTTTTTTAGGTTTGCGATATGCGTTGTGGGGATGGGCTGGTATATTGATAAAAACATTATTTTTGACGATTATTTAAAATTTGTTTTATGAACTTACACGAATATCAGGGAAAGTCTATACTTAAAAAATTTGGTGTTGCAGTCCCTTTGGGTTTTGTGGCAGAATCACCGGAAAAAGCCCGGGAACTTGCCAAAGAGATCATGGATGAAACAGGAATGGGGAAATTTGCGGTGAAAGCCCAGATCCATGCCGGAGGCAGGGGCAAAGGCGGAGGTGTTAAGATCGCAAAAACACTTGATGAAGTACAAGAATATGCAGGACAGATCCTCGGGATGCAGCTTGTAACACCCCAGACCGGCCCGGAGGGAAAGAAAGTCAGAAAAATTCTTATCGAACAGAATATTTTTTATCCCGGTGAATCAGAACCGGAAGAATATTATATGAGCATCCTGCTTAACCGCGACAAGGGACGCAATATGATCATGTACTCCCCGCGGGGTGGAATGAACATTGAGCAGGTAGCTGAAGAGACACCTGAACAGATTTTCACCGAAGTAATCGACCCGAAAGTGGGGCTGCAGGCCTTTCAATGCCGAAAGCTTGCATTCAACCTTGGCCTGTCTGGTGAAGCCTTCAAGAATATGGTAAAATTTGTGAATGCACTCTACAAAGCCTATGTTGGCAGTGATGCTTCATTGTTTGAGATCAACCCGGTGATGAAGACTTCTGATCATAAGATCTATGCTGCTGATGCCAAAGTGGTTGTCGATAATAATGCTTTATATCGCCATCCCGACATTGAAGAAATGCGTGATGTTTATGAAGAAGACCCCATTGAAGTTGAAGCCAGCCGCTATGATCTGAGCTACGTCAAGCTTGATGGAAATGTTGGATGCATGGTGAATGGTGCCGGCCTGGCCATGGCCACCATGGATATCATCAAATTATCCGGAGCCAATCCGGCTAACTTCCTTGATGTTGGAGGTACGGCCAGTGCGAAAAGGGTGGAAGAAGCATTCAGGATCATCATGAAAGATAGCAATGTTGAGGCCATCCTTGTAAATATTTTCGGTGGGATCGTGCGTTGCGACCTCGTGGCTCAGGGTGTGGTTGATGCTTATCATAATATTGGGGAGATCAATGTTCCCATCATCGTGCGCCTGCAGGGTACCAACGCTGTAGAAGGAAAGGAACTGATCGATAAATCAGGTCTTAAAGTCCATTCAGCCATTCTGCTTGAAGATGCTGCACGCCTTGTTGCTGAGGTGCTATAGGTGTTAGGTGTTGGCTTGCATACTTCTTCTATCTTCTATCTCCTTCTTCTATCTTTTTGTCTGTATAATCTTGCATCCTGCATATTTTTTCATTATTTTAGTGGAAATAAATTGATGATGTCAGTATTACGTAGCCATAGCCCGATCAATATTGCTATATTGCTTTTTCTTCTTGTGCTTGGCTGCTCATACTCTCAGGAAAAGACACAAGATAGTTTTTTACATATGCGTATGCAAATGCTAAGAACCCAGATAGAAGGCCGCGGGATTCGTGATGCCAGTGTTTTGGATGCGATGAAGCGGGTGGAACGCCATCTCTTTGTTCCGGATGCATATAAACAAGCCGCCTATGGCGATCATCCGCTTCCAATAGGGGATGGCCAAACGATCTCACAACCATATATCGTTGCCCTGATGACTGATAAACTGGATCTCAAGAAAGGAGATAAGGTGCTTGAAGTAGGTACTGGCTCAGGATACCAGGCAGCCATCCTTGCTGAGATTTGTGATTCTGTTTTCAGTATTGAAATTTTTGAGTCTTTGTATAAGCGGGCTGCTTCACTGCTCGATGATCTGGGATATGAGAATATTACCTTAAAACATGGGGATGGCTATAAAGGCTGGGCGGAACATGCTCCTTTCGATGCGATCATCGTAACTTGTGCCCCGACCCATATACCGGCGGCACTGGAATATCAGCTGGCTGAAGGCGGACGTATGATCATCCCCACCGGCAACGAAAACAGGCAGGAACTGATACTATTGAGAAAAGAACACGGAAAACTAATTGAAAGGGATATTATTCCTGTGAGATTTGTTCCAATGATACGCGAAAACGGAAAGAAATACTAGGTAAAAGGCATATGGCATAAGGTAAAAGGCAAAAGGCTTGCGAATTGCCATATTCTTCACTCGTTACTCGGCACTGTCATTAGGCACTAGGAACTCGGCACTAGGAACTCGGAACTCATTCCTGCTTTTGCTGCTTTTTAAGTTCATCATAAATCTGAATAATCTCTTCCCTGTATTCAGGTGAAGCTTCTATACATCCCCAGCCCTGTGAAAATGCAAAGAGGCCATCATAGGCGGAATCGTGATAAGTCCTGAGGATGTGCGGGATCTTCCTGTCCAGGAGGATAGTTTCCATCAGCTTCGCAAAAATTTCATTGTCAAGGTCTACAATTCTTTCAAGATCTTCCATAAATAAAATTTTGAGTTTTAAATTTTCCTCCTTCGCTTCGCTACGGCGGACGCAGTGAGTTTTAAATTGGGTGCTTTGTTGTAAATGTATTCACATTTCCCATTCGACATTTGGCATTCTACAATTCTCATGTTCTCAAAGTCACATAGTCCCAAAGTCCCTCAGTCTCAAAGTCTCATAGTCACATAGTCCCTAAAACGGCACCTTATCATCATCCATATCATTCATTTTCGACGGTACAGTTTTAAAAGCGTCGCCATCGCTATTGATATTGTCAAAACCGCCACTATCAATCTCAACATATTTTGCAAAATCAGCAATAAATCTGAGTTCAATATTTGCCAGTGCCCCATTCCTGTGCTTGGCAATGTTGATGTAAGCCAGGCCTGCTGTTGGGTTTCCTTTATCATCCATATCGAGCTGATAGTATTCAGGGCGGTAGATGAAGATGACTATATCCGCATCTTGTTCGATGGCTCCCGATTCACGGAGGTCGGAAAGGATCGGCTTCTTGTCACCTGCCCTGGTTTCCACTGCACGACTGAGCTGTGACAGTGCCATAATGGGGATATTGAGTTCTTTTGCCAGGGCCTTGAGCGATCGGGATATCTGGCTGATCTCCTGTTCACGGTTGCCTTTATGGTCCTGTAGTCCAACCATAAGCTGCAGATAATCAATAAAGATCATCTGTATGTCACTCTGTGATTTCATCCGCCGGCATTTTGCCCGTAATTCAAAGAGGGAGAGGGCAGGGGTGTCGTCGATGATAATTTTGGCATCTTCAAGGTTTCTGATCTTTGTGTTCAATTGCTGCCATTCAAAATCCTGCAGATCACCTCTACGGAGCTTATCGGACTTTAATTGTGTTTCGGCTGAGATCAGCCTGGTAACCAGCTGCACAGAAGACATTTCAAGAGAGAAGAACGCAATTGGCTTTTTAAAATCCACTGCCATATTCCGGGCCAGTGTCAGTGCAAAAGCTGTTTTCCCCATACCCGGACGGGATGCAAGAATAATAAGGTCTGATTTCTGGAAACCATTCGTGACCCTGTCAAGTTCGGTAAATCCGGAAGGAACACCACGCATGATGGAATCCGAGTCTTTGGCCATCTCAATTTCGGTGATGGCTTCACGCATGAGCTGGGTGATCTCTTCCTGCCCACGCCGGATATTTGTTTCACTCACGGCAAACAGGTTTTGTTCCGCACGGTCAAGCAGGTCGAAAACATCCGTGGTGTCCTCAAATGCATCCTTGATAATATCACTTGATATTCTGATCAGCTCACGCTGAATGTGCTTTTGGAGAATTATTCTTGAGTGGTATTCCACATTTGCTGAGGAGGCCACCCTGCTGGTGAGTTGCGTGATATAGTATGCTCCACCGATGAGTTCGAGCTCTCCGCTGCTTTTGAGCTGATTGGTCACTGTAAGTATGTCAACCGGTTCTGATTTATTGAACAGATCAATAATGGCTTTGAAGATGACACGATGGGCTTCTTTATAAAATACTTCAGGTTTAAGGATATCGATAACTGCTGTCAGTGCGTCTTTTTCAAGCATAATAGCTCCCAGAACAGCTTCTTCAAGGTCTGTAGCCTGTGGTGGCACTCTGCCATGATCAAGTAATGACGGGGTTTCCGGTGATTTCCTGACTCTCTTTCGCGAATTGTCCTGCTGATGCGTGAGTTTTTCTTCCATACTCCAAAATTACGCATAAAACCGACCGCTTATTAATGTTTACAGGCCTTTTATTTTTCAACGCCAAATTCTTGATAAGTTGTTGATAACTTAGAAGTCAGAAGTCAGAATGGTGGGAGGGGAAGAGGGGAGGAAAAGGAGACTTAGGGATTGAGCGATTGAACGATTGAGCGATTGAACGATTGAGCGATTGAACGATATAGAGATATACAGCGTAGCGCTCAAATTCATAATTCATAATCATTGGTGTCCGGTAAAAATATAATGCATTTACATGTCGTACCTACGGCACTATAACAAAACTTATTATTCTCTATTCTATAAACAGTTCGCACCTCCGGTGCTAGAATATACAGCCTCGTAGAGGCGATATGTTTATAGAAATTGGAGAGAAACAAAACATGAGCCCCATCGGGGCGAACTATGTGTTAATAATATTAAAATCAATAATTTGTGTGCAAATTGAACATTTTTATCGGACAACAACAATTCATAATTCATAATTCATAATAACCCAACACTCAAAACTTAAAACC
>JABMQZ010000184.1 GCA_013202965.1 Bacteroidota bacterium
AACCAGTAACCAGTAACCAGTAACCTTATGCATACGAGATTCGCTCTATTTTCACCCGCAAGTAAAAAAATCACCCTCTTATTATTAATGATATAAAGAAAACCTTTACTTTTGCACCACCAAAAAAATAAATACTTATGGCTAAAAAGACTACCGCAGGCGATGACAGGATGGTTGCCGTTGAGGAGGCACTGGGAAAAACCGAACAGTTTATTGAGAAAAATCAGAATATCCTGATCTATATCGTTCTGGCTATTCTGATTGTAGTGCTTGGATATTTCGGATACCAGAAGTTTTATATCAGTCCGATGCAAGAAAGTGCCCAGGAGCAGATCTTCATGGCACAGAAATACTTTGAAATGGACTCATTGAGCCGTGCCCTTTATGGGGATGGAAATGCACTTGGATTTCTCGATATCATTGAAGATTATGGCAGCACAAATACCGGAAACCTGGCAAAATATTATGCAGGTATCTGCTATCTTAGGATGGGTAATTTTGAGGAGGCCATCGAATACCTGGAGCAGCATGATCCCTTAGATCAGATCATCGGGCCAATGGCGCTGGGTGCCCTGGGAGATGCTTACCTTGAACTCAATGACCCCGAGCAGGCTGTGCGTTATTATCTGGAAGCCGCAGATCAGAATGTGAATGACTTTACAACTCCTTTGTTCCTTTATAAAGCTGGAATGACATATGAAATGCAGAAGGAATATCAGGATGCTTACGATGTATATGACAGGATCTACAAGGAGTATTATCGTGCTCCGGAAGCCCGCAATATTGAAAGAAATATGGCCAGGATCAAGCGAATTATGGAAATGGAATAGAGAATAATATTTCTGAAATTATATAGGATACCCGCACATTATTGCGGGTATTTTTTTTACTTTTAGACTTTATTTCCATACCATGGCTGATAAAGACATCCGTATCATCTTTTTGGGAACTCCCGATTTTGCTGTAGCCTCACTGAGTGCCCTGCTTTCGGCGAACTATGATGTTTGTGCTGTTGTTACAAGTCCTGACAGGCCATCCGGCCGGGGCAGGAAGCCTGGCATGTCATCGCTAAAGGTATTTGCCCTGGAGCATAAGCTGCCCGTCCTTCAACCGGAAAATTTGAAAGATCCTTCCTTCATCAGGCAATTGAAACAATTGGATGCAACATTATTCATTGTGGTTGCTTTCAGAATGCTGCCGGAAATTATCTGGTCAATGCCACCGCTGGGAACGATTAACCTGCATGCTTCCCTTTTACCCCAGTATCGCGGGGCCGCACCGATAAACAGGATCATCATGAACGGAGAGAAAAGCGGTGGACTGACTACCTTCTTCCTTCAAGAGAGCATAGATACCGGTAACATTATATTCAGGGAAGAGACCAGGATCAGTTCTTCTGAGACCGCAGGTGAGTATCATGACCGTCTCAAACTCATGGGTGCTTCCTTATTAGTGAAAACAGTGGAAGCCATAAAAAGCGACATTGTCGTTACACTAAAGCAGGACGAATTGATTGATGAAGGAGTGTCGCTGAGAACAGCTCCGAAGATTTTTAAGGAAGACTGCAGGATTGACTGGTCTGAGAATTGTGAAAAGGTATATAACCTTATACGCGGACTGAGCCCTTCCCCCGGTGCTTTTACTGAAATCCCCCTGACCGGTGGAGAAAATATCTATTTGAAGATCTTCCGCACAGAAATAAAATCCTGCGCCTGTCAGGATATTCCCGGAACGGTGATGACAGACCGTAAAACTTATTTCAATATTTGTTGTAGGGATGGCTGTATCTCAATTTTGGAATTGCAGCAGGCCGGGAAGAGACGCATGGCCATCAGTGATTTTCTGATAGGACTGAGTCCCAGCGTTTTATTTAAAACCTCCTGAAACGCTTGAAAGTTCGTTAAAACACTACGGAAATAGGCTTTTTGAAGCAGAGTTATTAACAAAACCTCACATTTATTAACATTTCTGCTTGTTTTAGATGCAAATACTTGACATTTCTTCTAAAACCCTTATATTTGCAAGGTTTTTAAACTATTTATTAATTAAAATTATAGTAAAATGAATAAAGCGGAATTAATTGACGCTATGGCTGCAGATGCTGGTTTAACCAAAGCTGATGCCAAAAGAGCTCTTGAAGCATTTATCGGTGCTACTACCGGTGCCCTGAAAAAAGGTGATCGCGTTGCCCTCGTTGGCTTTGGCACCTTCGGTGTTACAAAACGTGCTGCCAGAAAAGGCAGAAACCCTCAAACCGGGAGAGAAATCAACATTGCTGCTAAAAAAGTAGTTAAGTTCAAACCAGGTAGCGAACTTGCAACTACAGTAAAATAATTACCTGAAAAGTATTATTAAAGGGCTGTTCGCCAGGGGCGAATGGCCCTTTTTGAAATCAGAAATCAGAAATCAGATTGCAGAAGAGACGTTTCATGAAACGTCTCAATGTCCATAATCAAAAACAAACCTATAAGGCAGCAAAGCGTCTTCCTGCGCATAATCTATGCCAACCCTCGGTGCTGTTGTTATCTTTTCAGGATTGGCAATAATTCCCCTGTCTTCGATCCATATGCGGTCACCGCAGAGATCCGTTCCCGAATCCGTATAATGTATGCCCAGTGCCTGTGATGCTTTTCCAGGGCCATCACTGAGCCCCTTCAGACGAAATAATTTCCTTCTTTTCTGCATGATCGTGAGCCCGTCAAGAGGGTGTATGCTGCGGATAAGGATGGCATGCGGAACACCTGAAGGCGCACTGACTATATTAAATAAGGAGTGCATGCCGTAACACAGATATACATATCCAACTCCACCATCAAGGTACATAGGTGCAGTCCTTTGGGTATGGCGGTTTCCGAATGCATGGGATGCTTTATCATTGATGCCGGCGTAGGCTTCCGTTTCGGTGATGATCCCGGAAGTGTAGAGTCCGTCAATATTTGTTGACAGGACTTTTCCAAGAAAAGCCCTGGCCATGAATACTACATCGTCATTTAAGTAGAATGACTTCTGAATTTTCATGAAACTATTTGTGGTTTATAAATAAGCGTCAGCCCCAAAAATCGGTGTTTGGTTCAGAATATTTGTTTTCGTCCCGATAGTTATCCGGGATGCGACCATATGCCGCCTGAAGAAATCAGAAATAAATTTAACTCAACACCAAAAACTAATTAACGATGTATCCGATTCCGATGGTAATGTTTATCGTATTTATTATTTGTGTGAATTCATTATCTCTGAGTAAAGTGATATTAGAGGATTCGGTGTATACATTTTTGAAATAAGGCTGGGCATATATGTAATCAGCGTTGAGGATGAAATATTGCTTTCTTGATCTGTTATATCGCAGGCCAAGCCCTGCATCGATCGACCAGGAGATTGCCGAGGATTGTTCAATGTTGATGGTCTTGTCTTCTTCAGCTGTTTCGGTTCCGGTAATATAAATGGCTGGGGAATAAGTATACATAAATCCCGCAAGCGCTCTTGCTTCTATATAAAAGGTGTTGCTGACAATGGGCAGGGATCCGGTCAGGCCTGCCAAAAATCCGCCTGTGCCCCAACTTTTCGCTTCTACGGCCCATTTTGTTTCCGGAAGAATGTCAGCGGAAATTTTATACATTTCATCCTGTAATTTAATGTAATCATAGCGGTTAACCCCACCACTCAGCAATCCGGTCAGACTGATATACTCATTAAAGCGGTACCCGAAATTGATATTAAAGGCACCTCCGATTCCGGCAAAGCCGGAACTTTCTTTGCTGAAATCAGTTTTTGCATAATCTGCCAAAGGAATGCTGACACCGGCTCCGATGCTCACATATACCTCACCTTCCTGCGACATGGCATCTGTAAGAAATAGATTAAAAACCAAGATGATACCTGATGAAAATGCGATGTGTCTTTTCATTATTATTGCGTTTGTTTATTTCTGTAAAAATAATTTTTTTTACAACATCAGTTTGAATTGCTTTCTCCAGGAATATAACTGCTCTTCATTTACATCCACTTTCTCATTATCCACCAACCACATAATTACATTGATGACTTTGTCCTCCGGGAATTCTTTTGCAACGAAGAGCAGTTCGTTCAGTGCATGTGGCCTTTCTTTCAAAGCCGGCTTTACCTTTTCAAGCACCTTGCTGAATTCCAATTCACTGACATTGATCTTGTTCCTGTCAAGGCAAACATCACACTTACCACACCTGCCGGCATCTTTTTCACCGAAATACTTCAAAAGGATCTGACTGCGGCAATGGTTTGCGGATTGAATATAGTCCAGGACGGCTTGCATTCGCTTCAAGGCTGCCTTCTTCCTGTCACTGTAATTTTCTTTCGACAGTTTCATCGATTTGCTGTCAATCCGGCCTTGTGCCATAACAAGTTGTGGCGATGTGGTCATTTGAATATAGGTGAGCAGCCCGAGCGATTCCAGCTTTCCAAGTGCTTTGATAATTTTATCTTCATTTGTATTGGCACGTTTTGCCAGCTCTTTTTCATTGATCTTGATAAAATCGGAAAAGATCCCCCCGTAGGAACGCAAAAGCAACTTGATAAAGGTGTCATAGCCGGGATTTTCAACCTGGAATGTATACAGTTCATTGTGATCAATCTCGAACATGATCTTTGATGGGCTTTCCAGTTCGCTGCCGAGGATAATATGACCCTCTTTTTCAAGTAATTTCAGTGCACTGTACGTGCTTGCCGAATTCATCCTGTACCTGGTTGAGAAATCCTGCAGATCAAAATCAAATTGCTGATCTTTTCCGCTGCCCACCGGGATCTGAAAATAATTTCCGAGGGCAGTATATACTGACCTGACCACTTCGGGATCCGGATATGCAATAGAAAGATTTTGCTTGGAATTACGAATATCTGCCTCTTCGTATAACAATACCGCATAAGCACGTCTTCCATCCCTTCCGGCCCTTCCGGCTTCCTGGAAATAGGCTTCAAGGCTGTCTGGCAGATCATAGTGTACCACAAAGCGCACACCGGGTTTATCAATGCCCATCCCGAAGGCATTGGTGGCAACGATGACCTGTTTTTTATCCTGCATCCACTCTTCCTGCCGCCGTTCCCTGATACGCTGCTCCAGTCCGGCATGATAATATGTGGACCTTATGTTGTTCTTGCTCAGAAATTCAGAAACTTCCCTGCACTTTCTGCGGTTCCGCACATATACAATTCCTGAATCCTTCACATTGTTTACGATCTTCAGCAACCTCCTGCCTTTGTCCTCTTCACGGAAAACAGAATAGGATAGATTTTTTCTTTCAAAACTATCACGGATCACATTCTTTTCAGTGAATTTGAGCTTTTCCTGAATATCATCTATCACTGCCGGAGTGGCAGTGGCTGTCAGGGCCAGTACCGGAGCATTCTTGACCATCGCCCTGATATCAGCGATATTCAGATAAGAAGGACGGAAATCATAACCCCACTGTGAGATGCAATGGGCTTCATCAACAGCCAGAATGTTGATGTTCATTCTCTGCAGGTTATCCCTGAAAGATGAAGACTGTAGTCGCTCAGGAGATACGTACAGGAACTTCAGCTTGCCGAAAATACTGTTGCTGATGGCAGTTTCAATTTCGCGCTTGTGCATGCCGGAATGAATGGCGGCCGCCTTTATCCCCCTGTTCTTAAGGTTTTCAACCTGGTCTTTCATCAGGGCGATCAGTGGCGTTACAACCAGGCACAATCCTTCCATGACCAGGCCGGGAACCTGGTAACATATAGATTTCCCTCCGCCTGTCGGCAACAAAGCCAGCGTGTCTTTTCCTTCCATCACCGAGCGGATGATGTCCTCCTGCATCGGGCGGAAAGAAGGATAGCCCCAGTATTTTACCAGTATGTTCCTGATCTCCATAATTACTATGGACTGTTTTTCTGATACGAAGTTAATGAATTTTGTGAAAAAGGTGTTCCACCTACGCTAAAGCTTTGGCGGACAATGTTGGGTGTTGAGTGTTGAGTTAATTATGAATTAGTAGTGTCCGGGGAAATTTAGATTGAATTGGTGAAAAGCGCAATGGCGTTCATTTTTGCGACATCTGAGTAAAAGAGGGCTTGGGGAGGCATTCCAGGCTGTAGGCCCCTCGTCTTC
>JABMQZ010000185.1 GCA_013202965.1 Bacteroidota bacterium
ACCATTGGTCATGTTGACCATGGCAAAACCACGCTTACTGCAGCGATTACCCTGAACCTTCAGGACAAGGGTCTGGCTACATTCAAATCATTTGATGAAATTGACAATGCACCTGAAGAAAAAGCAAGAGGTATTACCATTAACACGGCTCACATTGAGTACGAGACAGATAACAGGCATTATGCACATGTTGACTGTCCTGGTCACGCCGACTACGTGAAGAATATGGTAACGGGTGCTGCTCAGATGGACGGAGCAATCCTGGTGGTTGCCGCAGATGATGGTCCAATGCCACAGACACGTGAGCACATTCTGCTTGCACGTCAGGTTGGTGTACCGAAGATCGTTGTTTTTATGAATAAGGTTGATATGGTTGATGATGATGAGCTTCTGGAACTGGTTGAAATGGAAATCAGGGAACTACTCGAATTCTATGAATTCGACGGAGAGAATACCCCTATAATTGTCGGCTCTGCACTTGGAGCATTGAATAAGGAAGAAAAATGGGTTAAAAAAGTCTTAGATCTTATGGACGCTTGTGACTCATGGATTCCGCTGCCTGACCGCGATATTGACAAGCCATTCCTGATGCCTGTTGAGGACGTATTCTCAATTACAGGACGTGGAACCGTTGCTACCGGAAGAATTGAAACCGGTGTGATTAACTCAGGTGACCCGGTCGACATCATTGGGATGGGTGCTGAAAAGCTAAAATCGGTTGTTACAGGTGTTGAAATGTTCCGTAAGATCCTCGACCGTGGTGAAGCAGGTGATAATGCAGGTCTTCTCCTCAGGGGTATCGACAAAAATTCGATTTCCCGTGGAATGGTGATCTCTGCTCCGGGATCTGTCACACCTCATACACATTTTAAAGCTGAGGTTTATATCCTGAAAAAGGAAGAAGGCGGACGTCACACTCCTTTCCATAACAAATATCGTCCACAGTTCTACTTCAGAACAACTGACGTTACAGGTGAGATAATGTTACCCGAGGGTGTTGAAATGATCATGCCAGGCGACAACCTGACCATTGAAGTTCAACTGATTTCAGAAATAGCTATGAATAAGGGTCTTCGTTTTGCTATCCGTGAAGGTGGCAGAACCGTTGGAGCCGGACAGGTAACTGAAATCCTTAAATAATAGAATTTATGATTAACAAACACCTCGAAATGGGATGTTTTGTTTGATCATGTTCAGGTCTACGGGTGTAGCTCAACTGGTAGAGTAGTGGTCTCCAAAACCATTGGTTGTGGGTTCGATTCCTACCACCCGTGCTAAACAAGAAAAATAAAATGGCTAAGTTCAAATTACAAGCGTACATTGCAGAAAGCTATGATGAATTGATACATAAAGTATCATGGCCTTCCTGGAGTGAGTTGCAGAATAGCGCAATCGTAGTATCCATTGCTTCCCTAATAATCGCATTTGTCGTTTATCTGATGGATATTTCATTTCAGACGTTACTCGAGAATTTTTATTCACTTTTTTAAGTGATAAAACTAACAAATAATGTTATTAATGTCGTTTGATAATAACCAATCCCACTAACACAAATGAGTGAGCAAATAAAAAAGTGGTATGTAGTACGGGCGATTAGTGGAAAAGAAAAAAAGGTAAAAGAATACCTTGAATACGAAATTGATCGTCTGAACTTACAGGACTATATTTCTCAGATACTGATCCCTACAGAAAAGGTATATCAAGTAAGAAAGGGTAAAAAGATCAGTAAGGAACGAAATTATTTTCCTGGCTACGTTATTATTGAAGCTACTCTCACAGGGGAAATTCCTTATGTTATCAGGAATATTCCCAATGTTTTGGGATTTCTGGGAACCAGAGGAGAACCGGATCCGATCCGCCCTTCAGAGGTGAACAGGATACTGGGTAAAGTTGATGAATTGGCTGAACTGGGCGAAGAAGTGAATATTCCTTTCATCGTTGGAGAAACCGTAAAGGTGATCGATGGCCCATTCAACAGCTTTAGCGGTATCATTGAAGAGATTAATGAAGAAAAGAAAAAACTGAAGGTAATGGTGAAGATTTTCGGTCGGAAAACACCACTGGAACTCGGCTTTATGCAGGTTGAAAAAGAGTAGACCTGTTTTGATTTACTATAATCCATTAAGAATACATTCAAAATGGCAAAAGAAGTTAGCGGACTTATCAAGTTACAAATAAGAGGAGGAACTGCAAATCCGTCACCTCCTATCGGTCCTGCACTTGGTGCCAAAGGCATCAATATTATGGAGTTTTGCAAGCAATTTAATGGCAGAACTCAGGACCAGATGGGTAAGGTATTGCCGGTGATCATTACGGTTTACAGGGATAAATCATTTGATTTTATCATTAAAACCCCTCCTGTTGCAGTTCAACTGATGGAAGCTGCCAAGATCAAAAAAGGCTCACCAGAGCCTAATCGCAACAAAGTGGCCACGGTTACCTGGGATCAGGTACGCGCCATTGCAGAGGCGAAAATGGTTGATCTTAATGCTTTCAAAGTTGAATCAGCAATGAGAATGGTTGCAGGTACTGCCAGAAGTATGGGACTGAAAGTCAAAGGCCCCTCCCCTTTTGTGGAACAAAAGTAATTGACTTATTTAAGTCAGGTACTAAGTAAAAACTATTTAAACGAGTTAGCAAAAATGGCTAAACTAACAAAAAATCAGAAAGTCGCATTCGAAAAGTTTGACAGGGAAAGTATATATTCACTTGAGGAAGCTGTAAAGATCATCAAAGATATTACTACCACGAACTTTGATGCCTCTGTTGATGTAAATGTAAAACTTGGTGTTGATCCGAGAAAGGCCAACCAAATGGTCAGAGGAATCGTAACGCTTCCTCATGGAACCGGAAAGAAGGTCAGGGTGCTGGTATTATGTACACCTGATAAGGAAGAAGAAGCAAAAGCTGCCGGTGCAGATCATGTTGGACTTGACGAGTATATAGAAAAGATCAAAAAAGGATGGACAGACATTGATGTGGTAATTACCATGCCCAGCGTAATGGGAAAAGTCGGTCCTTTAGGAAGAGTACTCGGTCCAAGAGGATTAATGCCTAATCCAAAAACAGGAACAGTGACAATGGATGTTGGTAAAGCAGTGAATGATGTGAAGGCCGGTAAAATCGATTTTAAAGTTGATAAATTCGGAATTATTCATGCAGCTATCGGAAAAGTTTCCTTTGAAGAAGATAAACTTGTCGATAATGCCAATGAATTGCTTCAAACCATCATTAAGTTAAAGCCTTCCGCGTCTAAAGGTACTTATATGCAAAGTGTTTACATTTCAAGTACCATGAGTGCAGGAGTGCAGATTGAACCAAAATCCGTTGACATTACTTAATCTCTTTTAAAAAAGAGGCTTAGAGCTATGAATAAAAAAGAGAAAAACCTAGTAATTGAAGCATTGGCAGATAAGCTGAATATCAACAATAACTTTTATATTGCTGATATTTCAGAATTAAATGCCGAAGATACTTCAGCGCTTCGTAGATTATGCTATAAGCGTGAAGTTACCCTCACGGTCGTAAAAAACACCTTGCTTAAAAAAGCAATGGAACAGACCGATAAAGACCTGGAAGCACTTTATGACACTCTTAAAGGGCCCACGTCAATTATGTTTGCAGAATCCGGAAATGCTCCTGCAAAGCTGATCAAGGAATTCAGAAAGAAATCCAGCAAACCTTTATTGAAAGGCGCTTACATTGAAAAAATGACATATGTAGGTGATGATCAACTTGACTTCCTGGTTGCACTTAAATCCAAAAACGAGCTTATTGCTGATGTTATTGGATTGCTGCAATCACCTGTCACAAATGTTATGTCTGCATTGCAGTCTGGCAGCAGTATCCTTTCGGGTGTTGTAAAAACACTTTCAGAGAAATCTGAATAAGAACGTATATTATTATTATTATTAAATAGAAACCATTAAAAACTGAGATAAAATGGCAGATCTTAAAAAATTTGCAGAAGAATTGGTTAATTTGACTGTAAAAGATGTTAATGAGCTGGCGGAAATTCTTAAAGAAGAATACGGAATTGAGCCAGCAGCCGCAGCAACAGTAGTTGCAGCACCCGGTGCAGGTGACAGCGAAGGTGGCGAAGCCGCTGAAGAACAATCCTCATTTGATGTAATCATCAAAGCACCCGGTCAGTCTAAACTGGCAGTTGTAAAACTGGTTAAAGAATTAACCAGCCTTGGCCTGAAAGAATCAAAAGAGCTTGTTGACTCAGCTCCCAAAGCGGTTAAAGAAGGCGTTACCAAAGATGAAGCAGAAGCTTTACAAAAACAATTAGAAGAGGCCGGAGCAGAGGTTGAAGTTAGATAAGGTATCTTCTTTATAACGAAATTGACCTCTTCCGGAACCAGCTTCCAGGAAGCAGGTCAATTCCGCATTTAGTTCTTTAAAATTTTATTTTGACTTCATCCCGAGTACTCGGGACTAATACCTTATAACCTTGGCTGTAGAAAATTTCAAAAAAATCAATTTTGGAAGTTCGAAAATCCGGACTGGCTACCCTGATCTGTTAGAGATTCAGCTTAAGTCATTTCATAATTTCTTTCAACTGGATACAAACCCTGAAAGCAGAATCAATGAAGGTTTGTATAAAGTTTTTAGCGAGAACTTCCCCATCTCCGATGCCAGGAACAATTTTGTTTTAGAGTTTTTAGACTATTTTATTGATCCTCCCAGGTACGCAATTGAAGAATGCTTTGCCAGGGGATTAACATATAGTGTTCCGCTCAAAGCAAAATTAAAACTGTATTGCACAGATCCTGACCACGAAGATTTTGAAACCATTGTACAAGATGTTTACCTTGGAATGATCCCTTATATGTCACCCAAAGGTACTTTTGTCATCAATGGTGCTGAACGTGTAGTTGTATCACAGCTTCACCGCTCACCCGGTGTTTTCTTTGGTACATCGCTTCACGCAAACGGTTCACATCTGTATTCTGCAAGGATCATCCCTTTCAAGGGATCCTGGATGGAATTCACGACCGACATCAATAACGTAATGTACGCCTATATCGACAGGAAGAAAAAATTACCTGTCACTACGCTTTTGCGTGCAATAGGTTATGAAAGTGATAAGGATATTCTTGAGATATTCGACCTTGCTGAAGAGATAAAAGTAAGCAAAGCCGGACTTAAACGGGTTCTTGGCAGAAGTCTGGCTGCAAGAGTCTTAAAATCCTGGATAGAGGATTTTGTAGACGAGGATACCGGTGAAGTTGTTTCCATCGAAAGAACTGAGGTGATCATCGACAGGGAGACAGAACTTGAAGCAGAACATATTGATCTGATTCTTGATGCCGGCATCAAAACAATTCTCCTTCACAGGAATGATATTATAACCGGTGATTACTCAATTATTTTCAATACGCTTCAGAAAGACACCGCAAACTCTGAAAAAGAGGCAGTTGAATTTATATACAGGCAACTGCGTAATGCCGAACCACCAGACGAGGAAACTGCTCGCGGTATTATCGACAAATTATTCTTTTCAGACAAAAGATACGACCTTGGTGATGTTGGCAGATACAGAATAAACAAAAAGCTGAATCTCGACACACCTGCTGATACTAAAGTACTTACGAAAGAAGATATTATTTCTATCATTAAGCATCTTATCGCTCTTGCCAATGCAAAAACAGATGTAGATGATATCGACCATTTGAGTAACCGTCGAGTAAGAACTGTAGGTGAGCAATTATATTCACAATTTGGTGTTGGTCTTGCCCGTATGGCAAGAACAATAAGGGAGCGGATGAATGTTCGGGATAATGAGGTATTTACACCTACCGACCTGATCAATGCAAAAACATTGTCATCAGTTATCAATTCATTTTTTGGTACAAACCAGCTTTCGCAGTTTATGGATCAGACAAATCCATTGTCAGAGATCACTCATAAACGCAGGGTTTCAGCATTGGGGCCAGGTGGTTTGTCCAGGGAAAGAGCCGGTTTTGAGGTCAGGGATGTACATTATACCCATTACGGCCGTCTTTGTACCATTGAAACTCCGGAAGGCCCAAACATCGGATTGATTTCCTCTCTCTGTGTGTACGCAAAAATCAATAAGCTTGGTTTTATAGAAACACCATACAGAAAAGTTGTTGAAGGTAAAGTCAGTCTCAAAGAACCGCCTATTTACCTGAGTGCAGAGGAAGAGGAAGAAAAGATCATTGCTCAGGCCAGTACGCTGCTTCTGGATGATGGGTCATTTGTACATGATAAAGTAAAAGTCAGATACCAGGCAGACTATCCGATCATTGAAAAAACGAAAGTTGACCTTATTGACAGTGCTCCCAATCAGATCGCTTCTATTGCTGCATCACTCATCCCGTTCCTGGAACATGATGATGCCAACAGGGCTCTGATGGGATCAAACATGATGCGTCAGGCCGTACCTCTCATGAATCCTGAAATGCCTCTTGTTGGAACCGGTATTGAAGTAGATGTTGCCCATGATTCAAGAGTATTGCTCAATGCTGAAGGAGATGGTATCGTTGAATTTGTTGATGCCAAGGAGATCGTGATCCGCTACTCCCGCATGGAGGAAGAAAAGCTGGTCAGCTTTGAAGATGACGTAAGGAAATACAAATTAACAAAGTTCCAGAGAACCAATCAAAATACCAGTGTAAGCCTCAGCCCAATTGTAAGAAAAGGCGATAAGGTAAAAAAAGGACAGGTATTGTGTGAGGGATATGCAACACAGAAAGGAGAACTTGCACTTGGAAGGAATATGATGGTTGCTTTCATGCCCTGGAAGGGATATAATTTTGAGGATGCCATTGTGATTTCGGAAAGAGTTGTCAGGGAGGATATCTTCACTTCAATACATATTGAGGAATTTACACTTGAAGTTCGCGACACCAAACGTGGTGTGGAAGAGCTTACCAATGACATTCCTAATGTTAGTGCTGAAGCCACTAAAGACCTGGACGAAAATGGACTGATCAGAATTGGTGCCGAGGTTAATGAAGGAGATATCCTGATCGGAAAAATTACCCCAAAAGGTGAAAGTGACCCAACGCCGGAAGAAAAACTGCTCAGGGCCATTTTTGGTGACAAGGCAGGTGATGTGAAAAACGCGTCTCTTAAAGCTCCTCCTGCAATGCAAGGTATTGTGATCGACAACAAACTCTTCTCAAGGTCTGTAAAAGACAGAAAATCAAAAGCGAAGGAAAAGGATGTTATCGAAGCACTTGATGAAGCATTCAGGAAAGAAGTAGGAGAACTGAAATCGAAATTGGTGGATAAACTTATCGTTCTGGTAAGTGGAAAAACCTCACAGGGAGTTACCAATAATTACAAGGAAGTTCTCATTCCCAAAAAGGCCAAGTTTACTCAAAAATCCCTTTCAACAATTGACTATACAATTGTGAACCCGAGCAAGTGGACTGTTGATAAAGGCAAGAACGAGCTGATCAGCCAAATGATCAACAACTTCAATGTCAAATATAAAGAAATCTTAGGGGAATATAACCGTAAGAAATTTATTGTCACTGTCGGTGACGAACTTCCAAATGGCATAGTTAAAATGGCCAAGGTTTTCGTTGTTAAGAAACGCAAACTAAAAGTGGGTGATAAAATGTCGGGGCGCCACGGAAATAAGGGTATCGTTGCCAGAATCGTAAGGCAGGAAGACATGCCCTTCCTCGAAGACGGAACACCTGTTGATATTGTTCTGAACCCGCTTGGTGTACCTTCCCGTATGAACCTTGGACAGATCTATGAGACTGTACTTGGATGGGCAGGTAAAAAGCTCGGACAGCGTTATGCAACACCAATTTTCGACGGTGCAAGCATTGATCAGATTTCTGCATTGGTTAAAGAAGCAGGGCTTCCTGAGAATGGAAAAATTTACCTGTTTGATGGTGAAACCGGAGAAAGATTTGACCAGCAAACAACTGTTGGATACATCTATATGCTGAAACTTCACCATATGGTGGATGATAAGATGCATGCAAGATCAATCGGACCGTACTCTCTAATCACCCAGCAACCACTTGGCGGTAAAGCCCAATTTGGTGGACAGCGTTTTGGTGAGATGGAAGTCTGGGCACTTGAAGCATTCGGCGCAGCCAATGTTCTGCAGGAAATCCTGACTATTAAATCAGACGATGTACAGGGAAGAGCTAAAGCATATGAAGCTATTGTAAAAGGCGAAAATATGCCGGTACCGGGAATTCCGGAGTCATTCAATGTGCTGGTTCATGAACTCAGAGGCCTTGGACTGAACGTTTCCTTTGAATAAAAGGCAGTTCAGAAGGCATTATGTATTTGTTTATTTGTTTATTATAACACCTAATGATATATGGCATTCAGAAAAGACAGTAAAATCTCAAGTGAATTTAACAATATTTTAGTTAGTCTTGCTTCACCTGAATCCATCCTCGAAAGATCATATGGCGAGGTATTAAAGCCTGAAACGATCAATTACAGAACATACAAACCTGAACGCGACGGATTGTTCTGTGAGAGGATATTCGGACCTGTTAAAGACTGGGAATGTCACTGCGGTAAATATAAGAGAATCAGGTATAAAGGGATAGTCTGCGACCGGTGCGGGGTAGAAGTAACTGAGAAAAAGGTCAGGCGTGAACGGATGGGCCATATCCAACTGGTTGTGCCTGTCGCACATATCTGGTTTTTTCGCTCCCTGCCAAACAAGATCGGCTCCCTTTTGGGCCTGCCAACGAAAAAACTGGAATCGATTATCTACTATGAGAAGTATGTCGTGATCAACCCCGGAATTTTGCAGGAGCAGGGAATCAATTACCTTGATTTTCTTTCAGAGGAAGAATATTTTGATTACCTCGAAAAGATACCCCAGGAGAACCAATACCTGGATGACACCGATCCGAATAAATTCATCGCAAAGATGGGCGCCGAAGCTC
>JABMQZ010000186.1 GCA_013202965.1 Bacteroidota bacterium
AAACCGACAATCAGAATATTACCGGTGAGGCCTTCACGAAAAAGAACCAGTATAAATGCAGCGTATACCAGAGCTGAGCCGGTGTCGTTCTGTAGCAAAACAAGACCTGCCGGCAGAAGAATAAGGAAAGATGCAATAAGTTTAGTTTTAAACTTTGATAGTGTAACATTGAATGTGCTCAGGTATTTTGCAAGGGCCAGACATGTAGCAAATTTTGCAAACTCGGTAGGTTGTATTGCAATACTTCCGATCTGGAACCATGATTTGGATCCGGCGATCTCGGTACCGAACACAAGAACTCCTAAAAGTGATAATATGCTAAAGCCATAAATGATGTAAGCAAAATCTCTAAAAAAACCGGCATCTATGATAATAATAATTAAGGCAATAGCCATTGCGGCAAAAATCCAGATCAATTGCTTTCCGTAGCGTTGTGAAAAATCCAATATACTGCTATGCTCGTCGTTATAAACTGCAGCATAAATATTTATCCAACCGACAAATGCCAGCAACAGGAACAAAAAAACTGTTAGCCAGTCAATGTTTTGTAATATGCCCTGTCTTTCTCTCACTCCTTACTTATTAAATTACTGTTGATCATTCTTTCTTCAACCCATGTACGCTTTACTTCTCCGAGCAGGTATTTCTCAATCAGCAGGGTAGCAATAGGTGCTGCCCAGGAAGAACCATAACCGGAATTTTCCACAATTACCGACAAAGCAATTTTAGGATTATCGACCGGAGCAAATGCAATGAACATAGAGTGATCCTTGCCGTGCGGATTCTCTACAGTTCCTGTTTTTCCGGCCATATGCACCGAATCGAGTCTATACCATCTTGCGGTGCCATGCTCACCCTCAAAAACATCCAGCATGGCATTACGAATAAAATCAAAATGATTTGTATCAATGCTGGTATATTGCTTTTGTGTGAATTCATTATAGGGATTTTCCTCATTGCCAATAGACTTTAGTATATGCGGGAGGAAATAATAACCATTGTTGGCAATGATAACAGAAAGATTGGCCAATTGAAGCGGGGTAAGCAAAATCTCACCCTGCCCGATAGCCAGTGAACGGATCGTTAAAGCCCGCCAGTGCCCTTTTGTGTATATATTATCATAATAAGAGGACGATGGTATATTCCCTTTAAGTTCAAAAGGAATGTCTGTATTGAAGCGTTTACCAAAACCAAAACTGACGACATGATCATGCCAATGCCTGAAACCAACTGAATCATGTCCGAACTCAGGCTTTGTTATGATGGAGCGAAAAACGTTCCAGAAATATGAATTGCAACTGTTTTGTATGGCTGAATTCAGCATCAGGGGAGTTTCGTGATAATGGGTGCACCTGATTGGCCTGCTTTCCGGGCCATCGCAAGAGTACTGTGTAGTGGGAAACAAAACCTCTTCCTGCATCCCGATCAGAGCATTAACTACCTTAAAAGTAGAGCCGGGAGGATAAGTACCCATAATGGCACGGTTCAATAAAGGTTTCAAAGAATCTTCGCGAAGCAAGAAATAGTTTTCGCTTCTTATTCTGCCTACCAACAGGTTAGGGTCATAGGATGGAGCTGTTACCAGGGCAAGAATTTCACCTGTAGAAGGCTCCAGCGCCACTATACTGCCAATTTTGTTTTGCATGAGAAGCTCTCCATATGCCTGTAATTCCGTATCAATTGAAATGTGCAGGTCCAGACCAGAAATTGCAGATGTATCATACTGACCAGCACTGAAGGGCCCCTTTTCACGGTTAAACACATCTACCATTACAACGCGCAGGCCCTTTTCACCCCGCAGGATTTTCTCATATGATTTTTCAAACCCGCTTTTACCAATGTAATCCCCTTGGGAGTAAAAATTATCTGCAGCAATTTCTTTTTTGTTCACTTCACCGATATAACCGAGCAAATGCCCCGCAATGGGCACCGGATATTTCCTGAGTGTACGTGCCTGCACGTAAAAACCCGGGTACTTATATAATTTTTCTGCCAGGTAAGCATAATCTTCACGTGATATTTGCTCTAAAAAGACAGAAGGCTTATAAATGGAATATTTTTTTGCTTTTTTAAGACGAGTAAGAAAATATTCTCTGTCGACATGAATCAGAGCGCATAATTCTATCGTATCAAAAGTTTTTACTTGCCCTGGTATGATTATCAGATCATAAGCCGCCTCATTGAAAACCAGGAGCAGTCCGTCCCTGTCATAAATAAGCCCCCTGGCCGGATATTCAGTGATATATCTGAGCACATTGTTTTCTGCAGAAAATTTGTACTCATTATTCATAACCTGCAGCATGAAGAGACGGACTGCAAATAATATCCCAACCAGCAAAAAAATTGCCCTGATCACATATTTCCTGTTCTGGTAATCGCTGGATATCATTTGTCAGTTCTAAAAGATGGTATGATAAAATTAGCTTGTGCCGCTATGGCCAAAACCGCCCTCTCCGCGGTCAGTTTCGTTTAACGTCCCGACTTCAGCCCATTGCGCCTTTTCGTGGCCTGCGATGATCATTTGGGCAATTCGTTCACCGTCATGAACAATAAATTCATCCTTTGACAGGTTTATCATGATAATTTTTATTTCTCCCCTGTAATCAGCGTCTATGGTTCCGGGACTATTAACCAGGCTGATGCCTTTTTTAATTGCCAGGCCACTTCTTGGCCTGATCTGGGCCTCAAACCCTATGGGAAGCTCAATGAACATACCTGTTGGAATAAGGGCTCTTTCAAGGGATTTCAACAAGACAGGTTCATCAAGATTGGCTCTGAGATCCATACCTGCCGAGAGGGCAGTTTCATAATGGGGTAGCGGGTGTTTTGACTGATTAACGATACGGATTTTCATAGAAATATTCTGATTTTAAAACATGATTAACGAAACTCTTCACGATATTTTCTTTTTTCAAGGAAAACCGCAAATAAAAGAAAAACCATAAGATAAAAAATATGCATGACATATTGCATAAGTCCCTCCGGTATAGGGAAGCGGACAGAAATAAAATAAATAAACAAGGCCAATATAAAATAAAGCAAAATGTTCCGCAGATCATAATTTACCCTGTAATATTTTCTGCCGAGGAAGAAAGAAATAATGACCATGGAAAAATAGCAGGCAAGGTGCGCCCATGCTGCCCCGGTATAGCCATATCGGGGAATCAATATTACATTCAATACTATAGTTATAAATGCACCGATAAAAGCAATCAGGGCACCATAGCGTGTTTTGTCGGTAAGTTTGTACCAAACGGATAGGTTATAGAAGATCCCCAGCAGTAAATTGGCCAAAAGAATAATGGGGACAATGCTAAGGCCGGAACGAAAATCCGAACCAATAAAATATTTAAAAATATCGAGGAAGAGCGTTACCGAAAGAAAGATCAACAAGCAAAAAACAATAAAATATTTCATTACGGACGCATATAACAACCTGGCATTTTCCTCACGGGAATGAGAAAAGAAAAATGGCTCAGCAGCATAACGAAACATTTGAATAAACAAGGTCATCAAAACTGCCAGACGGTAATTGGCACCGTAAATCCCCAGCTGGCTCATGATATAATTATCTTTATCCTGGATCCCTTCGGGAACGCTTATCAAAAACCTGAACAAAATTTTGTCAGAAACTTCATTTACCATTCCAAATAAACCTACCAGCAATAAAGGAAAACCATAGGCAAGCATACGCTTTAACAGCTTGGAGTCAAAAGAAAACGAAATTTTAAAAATATCAGGGAAAAGTAAAACCAGGGTGACCAGGCTGGCGATAAGATTCGATATAAAAGCATATCCGATACCAATTTCAGGATCATAAATACTGCTGATAAAAGAAGAAGGATTTTGCTCCAGCAGATATGGGCAAAGCAAAAAGAAAAAGAAGTTGAAGAAAATATTAACAGAAACATTGATGATTTTTATCCAGGCAAAGCGAAAGGCCCTGTTTTGTTGCCGTAGCTGGGCAAAGGGAATTGCAGTAAAAGCATCCGTACCAACAATTATTACGAAAAAAACAATATATTCAGGATGGGAGTCATAGTTGATCAGTGATGCAATATTTTTAGAAAAAACCGTGGCAAGCACTACAAAAACGACCGAGGTAAAGAAAAGAGATGTCAGCGTTGTTGTGAATACCTTGCTTTTGTTACCCTCTGATTCAGCAAACCTGAAAAAGGAAGTTTCCATGCCGTAGGTAAGCAGCACCAGGAGAAAGGCAACATATGCATAAAGTTCGGTAATTATACCATATTCACCTTCAAGAAAAATACGTGTGTAAAAGGGTGTGAGAAGGAGATAATTGAGCAGTCGGGGAACAATGGTCCCCATGCCATATACTACGGTTTGACCGGCTAATTTCTGTAATGGTTTCAATGCTTGTAGTAGGGTTTGTATGCAAATGTAACTATGTTAATAATTAATGCAGCAATTTCATGATAAATTAATAACAGAGAAAAGGGGAAAATATTAGAAAAAGAGGCAAAAAGATTATTGATCATAAACAGGAAGATGGATTTCGAAAACTGTTCCTTTTGATGGCGAGGATTCGAAATTGATCTCTCCTCCTGCCTCCAGAATAATGCTTCTGACAAGGGCCAATCCCAGGCCCATTCCACTGCTTTTTGTTGTGAAACTAGGCGAGAAAATTTTATCCATCATCTCTTCTGCTATTCCCGGGCCATTATCCCTTACCAGTATAATATAATATCCATTATTGGTATCCAGGCTTATTTCAATCAAACCATCTTTGTCTTTGCCAATTGCCTGGACAGAATTTTGTATAAGGTTATTAAATACTCTGAGAAGTTGGTTTTTATCTGCCAGAACAAAGTGCGGGCCCCTGGTTTTTGGATTGAAAGAAAAGCTTATGTTTTCAATATCAGAATAGAGGTCAAAAGAATTTTTGATAGATTCAGACAGATCGATCTTTTCTTCTTTTTTCTGAGGCATTTTAGCAAAATCTGAAAACTCTGATGCTATGGCTGAAAGGCTGTCAATATGTTCAATTATTGTTTGGGTAAACCTTTGAATGCGTTCATCCCAGTCAGGTGATTTTTCATCCCATGCCTTTTGAAGATATTGAACACTGAGTTTCATTGGCGTAAGCGGATTTTTAATTTCATGGGCCACCTGTTTCGCCATTTCGCGCCATGCACTTTCACGTTCGGATTTTGCCAGAAGTTCTGCGCTGCGGGAAAGCTCGTCGACCATCCTGTTGTATTCCGCAATCAGGGTTCCGATCTCATCTTTTCCCGACCAGTTTATTTTTTCATTAATGCCCCCCAGCGAAAGACTTCTCATTTTATCTTTGATCAGCTGCAGGGGACGGGTCGTATATCTTGAAATAAGCAGTGCAAAAAATATGGCCAATGCAATCAGGAGAACATAAACATTAAGAAAGGCATTAAGGAATAGCGCAATTTCATTTTGAAGTTGTGTCTGCTTTGCAAAATATGGAAGATTAAGGTATGCGACAACCTGGTTGTTTTCGTTCATAAATGGGACATATGCTGAAAGATAATCCTGGTCGCCAATGGTTTCTGAATGAATAAAAAGCAGCTTGTTGTCAACCGATAAAATGCGATAGGCATCGGGATTCATGCGTGCTGAAATGAGCTGTTTTTGAAAGATCTGCTGTCGTGATGAAGCGAGAAGGTTGCCATGCAGATCATACAGGTTTATATCCGAGAAGAAAACCTGTGAGAACTTTATAAGCAAGGTGGTCAGGTAATCGTGCATATCAATGGTCAGCTGATCAGCACCTGCGAGTTTATGCTCAAGTTCTATGAGTACAGAATGGGTTTTTTCTCTCAGGATCTGTTCATTCTTGGAAGAATTTAGATTGCGGATATAACCGACAGAAATTAATCCAATTACGAGAAATGATACAATAACGATAGAAATAATATAAAGCTGAAGACGGTTTCTGAAATTGAGCTCAATATGCACATTTGTAAACGGGAAGTTAACAATGAACAGAAATAAAAGCAGGAACAATGTAAAAAACAG
Organism: Bacteroidota bacterium; assembly: GCA_013202965.1. Lineage (GTDB taxonomy): Bacteria > Bacteroidota > Bacteroidia > Bacteroidales > B18-G4 > B18-G4. The sequence continues at coordinate 6,010 of JABMQZ010000186.1, forward strand.
AAGAAGATAGGAAAAGGGTGCTATAATGTCAAGGAAACCTGCTTCTTCTTTACTAATGATTAAATACGTATTATCTTCAATTTTGGTGATATAATGATCTGTGTTATTGTGATAAAAAAACACTTCTGTTTCTGTTTTTCCATAACCTGTGATATTTGTGCGGTATGGATAATCACCAAATTTGAATACTAGCTTATCGTTAACATACCTGGCATAAGAATAATTTTCCAGTACGGAAAAAGTCTTGATATTTTCATCGATTAAGAGCTCCGGGTATCCAAGGCCATCTTCGGGGATGAAAAAGGAGAAAAGTTCAATGAAAAGCGATATGGTATCTGATCCTTCGTTTAAAACAAATTCCTGCCATGAAAGATAATTGCTGCTGCCGGCTACATTGTCAAAGCGGTAAATATTATCACCCAATCCCTGTTCGCCAATGCTACTGATCAGTTCTCCGAAATATGTGTTACAATTAATAAGATAATCGTCAGGTTGAATGATCAGGCTTCTGTCGGGTGTACACAGGGTGATCAGCCAATCATATTCACGCAGGCGGTCTGAAAGATAATGATCTTCTATATATCCAATAGTAAGGTCTTCAATGTGCATATCATATGGAGCCTCGGAGAGTAAAGACAATAAATGTGTATCGGTTTTCATTTCTTCGCAGGCTGAGTAAAAAAGATATTCTGTTAAAGGATCCTGCCCACTTGAGAGTTCAATGGCCAGCAACTTCCTCTGCTCAACTTCTTTACGTTTATTATGGTAAGATAATATCGAAGTGCTGAGGATTGAAAAAAGAAATAAATACAAAACGATGCTTGTAAACCCTATTCCGGCAGCACCTGATCTGCCTGCGGCAAAAAAGTAAAATGCGATAATGTAGACAATAACCGGAATGAACAGAAGCAGGCAGCAGTCGTGAATAAAGATGCATAGGAATACATAGATCAGGCTTGTGATCAGGAGGGAAATAAAATAAGGAGCAAATGATTTCCCGGAATATAAATGTGCAAGCCCAAGTATTCTGTAGGTAATAAGCGAAAAGCTGAAAAGCAGCATTGTAAAAACAGTTAATGCCAGGAATGAATCAGCAGATAAAAAGAAGATCTGGCTCAGATCCATGGAAAAGGAAGAATCAAGCACAATGCTTTCGGCTACAATAAGAAAGAGGCGGTAAAAAATATAGATGTGCAAAAAGAGAGAAAAGATGAGGAAATTTCGACGAAAGACAGATTTTGTTTTTTGGCGTAAAGGATTTTTAAAAGTTAAAAACAAAACATAAGAAATAACAAGCAATGACAGGGTATTAAAAAAGAAGTCTCCCAGGGAAGGGATATAGTCAGACATAGCAAAAGTTTCAGGACTGAAAATATCACTATTGTATAAAGTAGCGGGGATTTTGAAAACAAACATCAGCACCCGAAGGATGACAACATCAATTGAAAAAGAAAGGATGAACAGCAATTTGCGTTTCAGGAGAAATTGAAAACCTGAATAAAAATGAAAGACAGATGCTGAAAGAGAGAGAAACACAAGGGCATAAAGTGCAAGTAAAAAGAATGTATTAAAAGTGCCTAAAGGAATGTTTTCAGGAGGAGCGATGGAAAAAATAAAATTTCCTTCCCTGTCATGAATATTAAAGCGGGCCTCTGAAAATGAAATTGAAGTTTCAGGCGGAGCTGAAAAGTTACGTTGAAAGCGATTTTCAAGATAGATGTTTTGATAAGGATATATTCTTTTTATAAGGAAAAGACCGGAAATACGATTTTCTCCGATCAGGTGATCACGGTAATAGAAAATACCGTTGGGCAATGACAATACCTGTGCATTGAAATAAGTGGAGTCAAAAATTTTAGAAAACGGTATAGAATTATCGGACCAGTATACCAGGGTGTCATGATCATATTTGAAAAAGAAAAATCCCGGACTGGAGTACAATGAATTTTTTATAAAAGAATCTATGTCCGGATTATTGGAAATATAATTCTGGCCGGAGAGCGAATCAAGTGCGGAAATTAAAAAATTATCGCAGGCAAAAAATTCGTCCTGAAAGCGTGAAGCAATATTTTCGGGCGAGAATTTTTTCGAAAGGGAAAACTCATATATGATCGAAGCAAATATAAGAAACAGGGAAAGGACGAAATAAAAAAGAGATTTTCTTTTGAACTGGTATGTTTTTGCAGCTGTAAGCATGTAAGTAATTGTAAATCAACAGTATAAATAATAGTTTAAAATTAAGCCCTTCAGGAAACGATTTTAATTTCAGAGGGTAGTTCTACCATAATGGGTCAATCATTCGTCAGGGGGGCTAAAAACAGCCTTATTTGACTTTTTAAAGATATATATTAAACTTGAATAATTCCCCGTATTAAGAAAAGCAGAAGTATTTGATTGTAATCCTTTAAAAAATGCCTTCAGGATATTTGAAGAACCGGATTTATATTTTTCACTCAGCATGGAAATATAAAAAGCATCGAGCAGCATAGGCCGGACAGAAATTAAATGAAAGCCGTGAGTTTTAAAAAGATCTTCTATGGATGTGCGATCAAAATGATGAATATGCCTGGGAACATCCCAGGCTGCCCAATACCTGCCATACTTTCGTGCATCAAGCGATTTCATATTGGGAACTGCTGCAATGAGTATGCCATCCTCCTTTAATTTTTCTGAAAAGGAGATCAGGCGATCATGTATCGGATATATATGTTCCAGAACATGCCAGAGCGTGATTATATCCAGGGATCCGGCATTAATATTTTCAAAATCAGCCTCGTCTTTAATGTCTAGCTTATAATCTTCAAGTGCCATTTTACGTGCGATGGCGTTGGGTTCAACACCAGAAACAGTCCAGGATGATTTTTTAAGAGAATTTAAAAATTCACCTGTACCACAACCATAATCAAGAAGATGGCGGCCAGAACTGTATTTAATTACAATGTTTTTTTTCCGGCCCATCGTATATTTTCTGGCCAGATGAAAAAGACGATTCACCATTCCTGATTTTGTTCTTGAATGAGAAATATATTCTTCAGAATTATAATATGGAGAAATTGCTGAATGTTCCGGCCTGGGGTTTGTGAAGTGAAAACCGCAATCATTACAAATAGAGATATTGAATTCTTCCCCTGTGACAAAATGGTCCTCACATTCAAGAAAATGCCGGGTATTTGTGGAATTACATATGGTACAATGACTTAGGTTTTCCATGCCTGATGTTTCACGTGAAACTTTGAGTGCAAAGATAAGGGATTCTGGATGCTGTGTGCACCGAAGCTTTAGCGTAGGTGTGCTGGATGCTGGTTACTGGATGATTTGTACGCCGAAGCTTTAGCGTAAGTGTGCTGGTTGCTGGTTACTGGATGATTTG
>JABMQZ010000015.1 GCA_013202965.1 Bacteroidota bacterium
GCGGTACATCTCCCCTGAAAATCAGGGGAGCTTATTAAGAAACCTCGCGGCAAGCCACGAGGAATCATTTGATTGAGCGGCAAGAATACCCGGATAGATTCGTATTTAATGCATAAACTAAGCGTACAAATTTCTGCTCCTGAACTATGATTTTTTTGGCTTAATTCAGGCATGCTAATAAGATTGGTTAATGCCAAGCCAGTAAATTTTTTTTCATGCAAATATACACAGATCGCATGAAAAAAATTATTTTGTACTTTTAAAAGATAAAACCAATATCTTTCGCCCGTCGCAGACCGGCAAAATCTTATGCAAAACTGACACAAAAAATGAGAGACGAAGATAATCCGAGGAGTATTAAATTTTATATAAAAAGATATTTGCAAGACAATGCAAAGGCATTTAATAATAAAATTATTATTGATTTCCCGGCAGGGAATGGCATTACATCAAGATTATTAAATGAGATTGGAGCAAAGCCAATACCTTTTGATTTATTTCCTGAGTATTTTAATATTGAAGGAATTGAATGTAAAAGAGCAAATATAGCATCCGGTCTGCCAATAGAAGACAAAATCGCTGATGGTTTAATTTGCCAGGAAGGCATTGAACATTTTAGCGACCAGTATGGAGCCTTTAAAGAATTCAACAGAGTATTAAAACCAAACGGATTATTATTGATTACAACACCAAATTATTCAAATCTCCGTTCAAAGCTGAGCTATTTACTATCAGAAAGTGAACGTTTTAATTCGATAATGCCTCCTAACGAACTGGATAGCATTTGGATGTCAAAACGTGATATCACAAGTGAAATATACTTAGGACACATTTTTCTCATCGGTATTCAAAAGCTTCGGGTTCTTGCAAAATTGTCCGGATTTAGAATTAAAAAACTCCATTTTACCCGTACAAAATCAACATCATTAATTTTATTTCCACTATTTTACCCGTTCATCTTAATTTCAAATTGGATAACGTACAAAAAGAATCTAAGAAAAGTCTCAGATTACGATTATAAGACCAAAAAGTCGGTATATCATGAAATTTACAAGCTTTCTATAAATCCCAGAATACTCGTTAGTGGAAACCTGATGGTTGAGTTCATAAAGGAACAAGACTTCAAGGATGTAAGTAAACAATTGAAAAGTAAACATAAAGAATTTGGATCAACATAGGCTGCTATATATCAATGGATTAGATTTGACTTAATCTCAATAAATGAATAATCTCAACAAAATATTAAATAGAGTAAAATGCCTTTCAATAAAGATAGGCAAATGGTTCTTTTTGGTTTTCGGAATATTTTCTTTTTTATTATTGGTGTTAAGCTTTACAGATGTTCCATATTATGCATATTATAAGCTGGGAGTGGGGCAATCTGCTTTGTCTGAAAACCCAAATATTATTGTTGTTCTGGGTGGAAGTGGCATGCCAAGTCCGGATGGATTAATACGGACTTATTATGCTTCTGAAGCTGCAAAGGAATATGAAAATGCTAAAATCATTATCGCACTCCCTTATAATGAAGCGGATAGTTTCCACCAATTAGACCTGATGGCAAATGAACTTATCCTTAAAGGTATTGATTCATTACGGATCAAATATGAACCATTTGGCTTTAACACAAGATCACAGGCTGTAAATATTGCCTCAATGTTTAAACATAATAAAGAACATCTGGCAGTTTTAATAATAACCACTCCTGAACACATGTATCGTTCAATAAAAACATTTAAGAATGTCGGTTTTACTAAAGTAGGCGGTTTGCCAACTTTTGAAAAGCCTATTGATGAAGAAAAACTCAAAGAGACCGGAGAAACAGAAAGGATACATCTATCTTTCAGATACAATATGTGGAGCTATCTAAATTATGAATTCCTGGTTTTAAAAGAATACTGTGCGATAATTTATTACAAATTGAAGGGATGGATATGATACTCAACCTACGCAAAGAGTTATTTCCTGTTTCCCGCTAAAATAATCTCTGCCAGCTATTGTCAGTAAAATCAAATAAGCTACTTTTGCTGATTATTATAAATGATCAATAGAAATATTATACTAAAGACCGTTACCTATTTAATGATAGGTGTAATGGGGCTGCTGATTGCCAACAAAGCCTTGTTTATGCACACGCATAAAATGGCAGATGGATCAATAGTAGTCCACGCTCACCCGTATAACAAATCAGACGATACTAAACCTTTTAAATCACATCAGCACAAAAAAGCCGAAATTCTATTCATTGCAAATCTTGAGATCCTTGTCCTGATTTCATTTATGGCTTTTACATTAATTGGCATTAAAAAGAAGGTTCGGTATTCGTTTTATGGATATACAAATTATGCCCCGGTTTACAATCTCCTTTATAACCCCAGGGCACCCCCGCTTTCCTAATATCACATTTTCTACAAATCTTTTTTAATTGATCCCATCCAATGGGGCCCTGTTTGCCAGGTATGGCTTATAGTTTTTTTATAAGCTATACTCAAGCAGGAAAATATTATTGATTTATCTAAATTATATTATGATCAGATTATATATTGTTTTGACACTTTCATCTTTGTCCTTATTACAAACAACTTTTGCACAAAAAACAAAAACCGATGCCAATATAGTCGGGCATGTAGTTGATAACAATGGAGAGCATATACGCTTTGCTACAGTCAGTGTTCATGGTACAACAATTGGAACTACAACCGATGAAACAGGACACTATCAGCTGATTAACTTACCGGAAGGCAGCCTGGTAATTAAAGCGCAGTTTTTGGGCTATAAAACTGAGCAAAAGGAAATCACAATACAAGCAGGAGAAGTGAAAGAATTAAATTTCGAGCTGAGGCGAGATGCTTTAGGGCTTGAAGAAGTAGTGATAACAGCAGACAGAAGCGGAACAAACCGAACAGAATCTTCAACAATTGTAACGACTTTAACGCCTAAATTATTTACCACAATACAATCAGTAAGCTTAAGCGAAGGCCTGAACTTTTGTCCCGGCTTAAGAATAGAAAGCAATTGCCAGAATTGTGCTTATACCCAGGTTAGAATGAATGGGATGGAAGGGGCCTATTCTCAGATATTGATCAACAGCCGTCCGATCTTTAGCGGATTAGCAGGCATCTATGGCCTGGAACTGATCCCATCGAGTATGATTGAACGTATAGAAGTAATTCGTGGCGGTGGCTCTGCTTTGTACGGAAGCAATGCCATTGCAGGAACCATTAATCTTATTTTAAAAGACCCTGTCAGGAATACATATGAGTTTGGAATTAACAGTGGACTCTGGGGTATTGGCATGAATGGCTCAGGCAAGCCAGCGGAAGATTATTCAATGAACTTTAATACATCCCTGGTGTCTGGTGATAGCAAAACAGGCATGTCTCTCTACGGTTTCTATCGCAACAGAGAAACTTTTGATGCAAATGATGATAGTTTTTCTGAAATACCCTCCCTGAAAAATGTCACTATAGGTACACGCTTATTTCACCGTTTTGGAAACAGGAGTAAATTGATCGCTGATTTTTTTCATATTTATGAAAACAGAAGGGGCGGTGATAAACACAACTATCCTGTTCATGAAGCAGGAATTGCTGAAGCATTAACCCATAACCTGAGCACCGGGGCGCTGACCTGTGAACATTATTTCAGGAAATATGACTTGTTTTCGATGTACATTTCTGCTCAAAGAGTAGACCGGGATTCCTATTATGGAGCCAATCAGTCCTTAAGTGATTATGGGAACACGAAAGACTTTTCCTATGTCGCAGGAACACAATACGATGCAAAATTCGGGAACTCAGGTCTAATTGTGGGCATTGAAAATCAGGGAGCATGTTTAAAAGATAAAAAACTTGGATATCCTGATATCGACAATGCAGTGATTGTAAATGACTCTATTGTTAACATTCCCCATACCAGCAATCTTACAGTTGCCAACCAAACTACGAATACAACAGGTGTTTTCGCACAATACGAAATTAGCTGGAACAATTTAAAGGTTTCAGCGGGTGCACGATTTGATCATTATCAAATAGAAGACAAAGAACAATCCGTCTCTGCAAAATCAGGAAACGTATTAAGCCCAAGGATAACTCTAAAATATAACATCAATGAGTATTTACAGGCCCGCGTAAGCTATTCGCAAGGATATCGGGCTCCCCAGATATTTGACGAAGATCTGCATATAGAAACATCAGGTTCACGGCGGGTCATTCATATAAATGCGCCTGATTTAAAACAAGAAACAAGTCATAGTTTTATGGCATCGCTCGATTTTAACAGGCAGGTGGGTAGCACATTCATCGGCTTATTGCTTGAAGGCTTTTATACACAATTGAATGATCCTTTTTCAAATGAATACAGTGAGCCCGATGAGAATGGAACCGTAATCTATACGAGGGTGAATGCCGAAAATGGAGCGAGAGTTCAAGGCCTAAATATCGAATTGAATGTTGTTCCCTCTGAAAATGTTTCGCTACAAGGAGGTTTCACAATACAAAGCAGCAAATACGAAGAAGCCCAGGAATTTGATGAAAAAAACTTTTTCAGAACACCAAATGATTATGGCTACTTAACAATTGATTGGGAAGTTTTCAAAAAATGGGGCTTCTCTACATCAGGGATCTATACCGGAAAAATGCTGGTGCCATATTTTGGTTTGCAAATCGACAATCCGGATGAAGGGGAACTCAGAACAAGCCAAAGCTTTTTTGATCTGGGGTTTAAAATACGTTACAATATAGTATTGAATGGTGCCAGCCTGCAAATTTATACAGGAATGAAGAATGTATTTAACTCATATCAAAATGATTTTGACAGCGGTATTGACCGGGACCCCGGATATATTTACGGCCCAATGAACCCAAGAACTGTTTACTTAGGATTAAAATTTGGAAATTTTCTTAATTAATGTCCGTGACACTGGCCGAAGGGTGCACCCTCAACTCAACGAATACACAATATAACAAGATGACAAGAAATTCTATTCACCACTAAATAATGTGAATTAAGCATAATTTATATCAATTTATAAATTAGACTGAGTAATTTTGCATTTTTATTTAATCTAAATAAACATTGGCATGAAAAAGTACAAAGTATCAGAGGAATGCATCAATTGCAGAGCCTGCGTAGAAGTTGCCAGAGATCATTTTGAGATTGGCGACAATAAGATAGCTTATTTAAAAAATCAGCCTCAAAACAGCACTGAGGAAGAACTATGCGAAGAAGCCCTGAATGTATGTCCTGTGGATGCAATTTCAGCAGAAGAGAGCGAAAAAACAAATTCTGCAGAGGCAATTTTGGCCAGTTCAAACATTAAAGCAACTTTAGATGAATATCCGCAGCTAAAGCAGGTATTAGCGGATTTGTCGCCCAAATTCAAACGCATGCAAAACCCTGCATTATATAATACACTTGCTCGTTTTGCCAATTTCAATGATGCTGCAAAAGTTACCGGTATATCTGTATGCGAAATATTGCACATCTTAAACAAACATCTTGGCATTGAAGACAAATTACTGAAAAGCATGCCGGAATGTATCAAAAAGGAAACAGACGAAATTAAAAACAGCAGTGTCGATATTGTATGGAAAGAAAGCGCCGAACGCTACATTTACAACAATGACAGCCTTGAAGAATTGATCCGGAAAGTCACCGGTCTGGCAGCCCAGGAGAATATTGTTATTATTTCTGTTGAAAAACCCAATGAACTGTTAAAAGTCGCAAACGGCCTGAACCTGATCTTCAACATTGAAAAACACATGGAATACCGGGTGTCAATTTTTAATCCTCAAAAGGAAGAAAATACTGTTCCATGGCAGGAAAGAAAAGAAAAATTCGAAATTCTTGATGTCAGAACAATGACAAGCGACCCCTTTGATATTATCATCAAAAAAGCTTATGAAATACAGGAAGACAGTGGGTTTGTCCTTATCCAGCGTTTTGAGCCTATCCCGATGATAAACATGCTTTTAGAAATGGGATATGAACACCTGACCGAGCAAAAAGAGCAGGGTGAATTCTACATCTATTTTCATAAAAAGATAAGTGAGCATGAAGACGATCAGACTGCTTCCGGAAAAGTTGATGCAGTTATACAGTCAGCCACACCAGTTGCTTATCCTGTAATCATGCGATTGCTTCAATCCGAAAAGATCAGGAAACATATAAATATTAAAGAACTGAAAGTTTGGGAAGAAACGGAAAAGCATCTGGCCTGGATCACAAGTGGAAGAGCAGATATTAGCTTTTCGGCACTGATAACTTCCGCAAAATTACGAAACAGCGATATAAAAATACCTGCACTTTTTGTTTGGGACAATTTTGTTTTGCTCACCAGGTATAAAGCCGAAAATTTTCAGGACATTCAGGGAAAAGATATCCACACACCGCTCTTTGAAGAAGCACCTCCGGCCAAGATCACCAAATACCTGATCAAGGCGAGCGGACTGAATCCCGATGATTTTAAATTTGTGTTTGGTTCACCCTTTGGAAGGCCTGAGAAAATTTATGCCGATTTTGTTACAGGACAAGCTGATACTGTTATCCTGCGAGAGCCCGAGGCGAGTTATGCAATAAAAATAATGCAAGACAGGGGCGAAGAAATATCCATTATATCCTTCAACAAAATATGGAATGAGATCAACCCCGGTTTCGGAAGTTTTCCGAATGCAGGATTGGTATTAAAAGGTGAATTTACCCGAAAACACCCTGAAGAAACAAAGGTGTTCCTGCAAGAATTAAAATCAGCAATTAAGTGGGTAAACGAGAACAGATCAGCATCAGCTAAACTATCATTCGATATGATGCGTCAGCCGGTTGACAGAATTGAATTATTCTTAGACCGTGTTAATTTCGAATATGTTGACGGAGCAAAATTGACTGAAAAAGTTCAACAATATTTCGACATTCTAAACCAGCATGATGTAGTAAATATGGAGATCGACAAAGAGTTTCTTGATATTTTTACAAGCTAAGAAAGGAATGATCAGGCTGTTCAAGCCACAAATTAATTATTGATCTTTATCCTGACTTCAAATATATTTTCAGGGAATGCCAGCGGTTTTGGTTCTTGCGCTTCCAGCCCGGCGGGATAATAGATGGCACAAAGGGTGTTACTTACTGTATACAGGTTTTTTCGAAAATTTTCAGGAATGCCGGCAAGTATCCCGGCCATTGTCTCAAAACGGATATTGCCGGGCTGCCATGCATAATCATGCCAGACCACGATACTTTTTTCATGCACAAGATGTGCAAATACCTTGTCAGTATCATTTTTAATTGACGAATAATGATGGTCGCCATCGATGAAAATAAGGTCAAACTTTTTATTCAGTCCCGCAAAATCAAAATTCATCGAATTCCCCTCAAGCTGAATCACATTGGGCAGGTCTTTTAAAAACATTCCCTGCTGAGTAATATAATCATCGTTGAGGCCTTTTTCACGCATTTCGCCAACAGATAGGTCAAGTGTGTAGCATTCTCTGTCCGGCCCGGCCACATTTGCAACACTCTCGCCCCGCCAGGTACCGATCTCAAAATACCGGCAGTCCGGAATTTTTAAAGCAAGGCTTCGGAGCAATGCCAGGTCGGTGGGCAAAGATCCCCCTTCGAGGTAAGCAAATGGCTTCACCTTTATTTCATCCACTCCGGCAAGACTGCGAAAATCTACCACCGGAAGCCATTCAGGCGATCCGAATTCTTTCCGGACCTTATTTCTCCATGCGTCATTATCATCGATCACCCTATTCAGCAACCAGGGCCGCCGGAGGATCATCAATAATGCTTTTGCCAACTTCTTTAACTTATTCATTTATTTCATCCTTAATTGATGGCGTATGAATATCGAATAACGAATATCGAATATCGAATATCAACACTTAAAACTCAACACTTAAAACCTTATACAAAACAAATTTTTCATTCGACCAGGAATATTCGCACAGGCCATCCTGTCTGTATATAAAGTCTTTAATGGCATCACCCGATATTTCATTTTGCACCAAAACATAGCTGACATTATATTTCATTATCAGCTGGGCGATCTCCTGAGGTTCAGCCCCTTTAACATCTCCCAGGCTCTGATGGCCAGTATACATGGCCAATACCCTGGGTTTCGCAAATAAGATTACGGCATCCTCCGCCGTATTATTACTGATATGCCCAAAAGCATCAATGGAGGCTGCCTCCTGTGGTCCCTGAAGCACCTGATGATCTGTCCTGATAACATATGAAAACATATTTAAATAGGAAACCAATACCAGTCCACCTAAAAACAGCACTTTTACACTTTTCTTAATGTTCGGATAAAGGCGCACTGTTTCCAGTCCCCTGACAAGATAGATCAGCAGAAAAGGCAGTACAGGAAACAAAAATCGTATTCCTGCATGGCGATATGGATAAATAAGGAGGATAGCAAAATACAGTATCACGATCATGTCAGATAGCTCAAGCCGTCTAAAAAAACTTTTTATCATTCCCAGGAGGGTAAAAGTGAAAATTACCGCTTTCAGGATCAGTGGAAGAAAATTCCAGGATCCTCCCCAGGGGGAGAAAAAGAATTTGAACTGCTCTGTATAATAGGCCAGGTTGTATAGGAATGTGGCATAAAGTTTTTCATGTCCCCAGATACCTGCGTAAGAACCTCCTTCGGCCTGAGGGACTGCAAAAATCCAATTGTTAAGCAAAAGGTAAACCAGCACAGAACCAACAGATACCAGGAAGCCGCACACATATTTGCTAAGATGCGTTTTATCCTTCTCTATAAATCGTTTCCGGATGGCAAATGCCAGCACTGCAAGCGGAAATACAAGCCCGATCACCCTGACGGAGATAAGCAATCCGCCAAGAATGGCAATGATTATCCCTACCCAGAATGGCCCCTTCGAATATTTTTCAAACAAGTAAACCAGCAGGAGTAAGAGGAATGCGAATGAAAATTCAGACATTATTTCCAACTTCATATTTAGGGTCCAGGGGTTATATATGAGTATCATGACCAGGAAAAATGTGATCAGGTCACTGAAATACTTCCGCAGGTATACACTCATGATCAGCCCCAGTCCAAACAGGAAACATGTGACCCAGAGGGTCAGTGCGAAAATGCTGTTTCCGAAGATCGCATAAACCGGACTTATAATAAGGGGAAACCCTATTGGGTATGCAGGTGGGCCGAGCACAGCATTATCAGGATTATAGATATAAGGTGTTTCGGATTGCGGAATTCCCTGAATAATATTCTCAGTCTGCATGATATACATGGCAAAATCTCCTCCCCAGTCATGCGAATCCCTCACATTAATGAAGAACAATGGCAACAACATGATAGCCATCAAAAAAATGAAGCGGTTTTGCTTACTAAAAAGTGTATAGTCTATCTTGATCCACCGGAATAACCTTGCCATATGAATTTTCTTTTCTGGTTTCTCGCAAAGTACGCAAAGAAATACGCAAAACACGCGAAGGATTATAGCTTATTCACAACACGACGTATGCTATCTTTCAATAATTTGCTGTTAAAATTAATAAATAAACCTAATTTCATTCCTGATAACCTCAAATATGTTAATGTTTGGGCGAAATGTACAGGAGCTAAAGCTTCTATTGATTTGACTTCAATAATTACTTTATCACTATAAATATCTTTGCATCCTTTGCGTATTTCATTAGCGGCCTTTGCGTGAACTAAAATAAGAATATCTTTTTTATCAACACATCAAAATAGGATTTTACTTTTAAAATTTATTTTTTCTGAAATAAAAAAATCTTTGAAATTGATTATCCTCGGGGCAAGCCCACGAGGTATTAACCCAATTTCATTCCGCAA
>JABMQZ010000187.1 GCA_013202965.1 Bacteroidota bacterium
CTATTGCGGAATGAAATTGGGTTAATACCTCGTGGGCTTGCCCCGAGGATAATCAATTTCAAAGATTTTTTTATTAAGAAGTTTTAATTACAATTTATATTTTGAAAATGCATACTAATTGATTATATTTGAGAACAGCAAAGTACACTATAGCTTGTCAAGTAAAATAATCAGAGCTTATTTGAACCGAAACAGCAAGTAACAAAACAGTATTAAAATCTCATAATAATGACCAAAGATCAATTAAAAGAAATCATGAAATTTCAGCTTAGCAATTTCAATGATGAAGGTGTACCCATCAATAACCAGACTGTTCACAATGCTGTATTGAGTGAGGATGATGGCTTTGGACATGTGAACTCCGTCCAATTATATAAGGATGTTATAAAATTTGTCCTGGTCAAGCAAGGACATAAACTAAAAAAATGGCCTTCAAACTGGCTTGAGATGGATGTTGACGAATTATCATCTGCAATATATTTATGATATGAAGAAGTTATTACCAGCAATATTCTTTGCTATTGGTAGCCTGTTTTTATTCGGACAGGATAACAATGTTCTTCTAGGTTACTTAAATACTGCTCTCGAACAGAATGCGCTTAGGTTTGCAGTTGACTATTCAAAGAAACTTAAACCCAAACTTGAATTGTTTAAATCCGGGAAAGCCAGCTTAGTTTCTTTTTCGCCGGACATAAGGATTGATGTTGGATCGGATGATGCATTTAACGGGATCATCGCAAAGTATACCGGAAATATTATGAAGTTTAAAACAACCACAGTAGCAGGAATTGATGAAGTGCCGGATTTAAGCAAGGTATTTCACAACTTTCCGGTATCTGCAGGGTTTGAAACCAATCAAAGCTTCTCAAGTATAAATGGATTACTGGAATTTGGCTACGTTCCCTGGTATATGAATGACAAAGACCTTCCGAAATTTGTTCGGCAGACGAGGATAGGCGTTTTTGTTCAGGGAGGATATAAATTTAAGTTATCTGATCAACCGGATACTGTTTTTAATAGTGGTGCAGGAAATATAGATGAAAGCAAAGAGAATTCGGATAGTGAATTGTTGAGATTAAAAGCCAGTGCTGTAATTAGTCCGCATTTTTATCTTGACAAAGACAAAAAACTTGGATTTGCCATAATTGGGAAAGGGGATGTCTGGTATGATATTATAAACACTGAGTTTTATTACAGCTTGCTTGGTGCAATAAGGTTTATTTATGAGGATTATTATATTGATACCAAGTATGAAAAAGGATCAGGAGCTCCAAACTTCAACCAGGGTTCTCAATTTGGAGTAAATCTTGGGATGCAGTTTTAACTCATAGAAGAAGCAATGACATAGCCAATTCCTGCCCCGACAGCCATAAATATGAGACTTATAAGGCAGCCTTTGAAAAATCCCATTCCACCTTCCTTGCTAAACCTTCCTCTGCCTACATGCCTGAACCTGGGTGAAACTACGATGAATGAAAGTATATATCCTATAATGCCACCTGCTATAGGACCGATAAGCAAAGGTTCTTCCATAATTAAGAGTTTTAGTGTATATTATCTGAAATAACTGCTAATGGTCAATTATTCCACTGATTAAGTAATTTGTCTATTGCAGGGATCTTTACTAAATATCTCAGGGGCCTGGGACGATATCCACTGCTTAATCCACCTCCTTCGTAACCTGAGTGAATTAAAAGTTCGGTTTTAGAGCCTTCCGCAGATTGCAGTATATAACCTACCAGGATATTATAATATAGTCCTTTTTTGTATTGTTTTTGTTTTTTGATTAATCGGGGCAATACCTTTTTTAAGTCCCTGATCCTTGGATCTTTCTTATAGTCTGATTTCCATTTATATCCAAGAGACCCTTTTTTATAAATAATGTCTCCATCAATGGGTGTGGGGAATGTGACAATAATGTAGTAGGGAAACTTGACTTTTTGTTTCCCAATCGGTATCAAAATCTCAATCGGCCAGGTATGCAGTTGTACTCTAATTGAAAGGATTTCTTCTGCATTGTAACGACTGGGTACAAAAAACAGCTCCCCTAATCTGCTTAATAACTGCTGCTTTGATTTGTAGGAAAATACAGAGGCATCACATGTATAATCGCCAAGTTTATCAATGTCATTTGTGATTTGACGAAAATAGGTTCTAAAGGTTTTTTTGAATCTGGCTTCTGAAATATTAATCTCTTTTTCTGCCATGCTCACTATGTTAATATGTTTTATCCAATTCTAATTGACCGAAATTTTGGAAAGCTTTCAATAATAACATAAATCATCCCTAACATTTTGTATGATAAAGATATAACATTTGCTGCGGGATTCCTAATTCAATTAGGTTCATGGTGCAGGCTCCAGGCTGCTTTTTATACAAATGGCTTGCTGAAAACCTTATTCAATTCCATGCTGTAGTATTATTGCCAGTTATTAGATTGATTTTCAGGGTAACCTTTCTTGTAAAAAAGGAATTAATGTATGTATTAAGCTGACTTTCGCTTATTGTATATTTATTCTATTTCCGGCAAGCAGCGTTTTATTAGACGGGATGCTGCTTCTTACCGATAGTACAGCCAAATAATTAGCTTTTCAAGGCTTATTTATAAACCTAAAACTTTTTATCATGGAAAAAGAACAATCCGTGGAGCGTGCGGCGCTTGCAAAAAAGCCCCGGCGTTTCGATCTTGCACATTTAATTAAATGGATCATCCTGATCATTCTGGTGGTCCTGCTTATTACTCAATTGTATTCCGGGGAGATGCACAAGCTTTCAAGAGCTGATACATTTTCATGGATCATCCTTTTTATTAAGCTGTTGCTGATCTTTATCATCATCTACCTGATGAAGGTACAGCGATGCTTGAAATGTAAGATCATTGAACCGGATGGGTGTACTCCCGAGGAGCCCGATATGACTAAAGGCTTCTTATTTATAAATGTAAAAGGTACTGCAGGAGGTGCATATTTCAGCCATTATACCCTCGAGATACATGAAGGTGGCAGCCCGAAAGTGACAGACATATATTATCCCGGAGGAGGAGGGAGTGGAAGCTCTCCGGTGGTGAATGGCCACCTTGGGATAATTGACACCACCTCAATTATGGAAGGTGCCTATGAGGTTGTGCTGACTGTTTACCCCCTGGGCTCCGGTTCTCCTAAAGTGTGCAAGAAGACTTTTACCCTGTTAAAGGCTCTCGTGTATATTAGCAGGGTTGCGAATGTGCCGGCCATCAGTGAAGTGCCTGCACCTGGCAATGCCAACCCCTTTGACCAGGATGCTGAGCTGCGCCTGGATGAAACACCTGACTATCCGAAACGTTCCTTTGGTGGCACCATGACCATGGATGGTTCGGCTTATATTTATGAATGTCCTGGCAGAAAGATCAAGAAGTATGCTATTCGTTATGCTCATGTGAGCAGTCCCGGTGGTGAACCCGGACAGCCGGCTCCTGATGCAGCAATTCCGGCAGCATTTAGCGACCTGGTCTCACCCTTGCCTCTTGAGTACATATCGGCTGATCATTATCAACCCTGGAACAGGGTAGGCCCAGCCCCTATCAATCTGATCAACAGCTGGAAAAGTATCACCATAGGAGGCACCACCTATCCTAAATTGAAATCAGGCAAATGGAACAGTGCAGCAGCAGGTAGCGGCCGTTATAGCCTTCTGCTGACAGCGGAAGATACAGCCGGACATCTTTATCATGATATCCAGCATATCTGGCTCGATAATCATGATATAGAAGGCAGGATCGTCAAGTTCCAGTGGTACAACGACGAGAGCAGTGCATGGGAAGACCTTCCCAAGTGCAAAGACCTTTCGATGAAGAAACACAAAAAGATACGGATTGTGGGCATAGCATGGGATCCCGTGATTGACGAGGCCTGGTGGCCTGCCCTTGCACCGAACGATAATTTTGGGTTTTATAACCTCAGGTACCATAAGCAGTTTGGATCATGGAAGGATTTGACACTGAATATTCCCAATCGTGTGCCTGTATTGCCGGCTACACCTCCTGTAAGCATTCCAGGGGATGCTGATGCCGAAGAACTGGCAACATGGGATATCACATTACTGGATGGGGGTACAGCACCTACTCCATATGTGCCTGTTGCCGATCCACTGCTTTATAGAGGAGAATCATGTACGTATACCATCAGATTGTATGTCAGGGATAATTCCATTGTGGATCATGACGCTGATGGTCATGAAATCTGGGATTTTGAATCGGTGAAGATCATTAATGATCTGTAAGCTGATCCCTGATTTTTTTAATAGTAAAAATCTAAATTTAAATAGGAGGTTTTATGAAAAAATTATCGAGAATTTTAACGGGTATGATGTTAATATCCGCTGTTTTACTGATGTTCACTTCATGCAAATACATGAAGATGGATCCACCCCCGGATGTGGATAAGGCTGGAGGAGGAGGGACTGACAATTCCTGCTGGATGGCAACGGCTTCGAATATGCTGGCAGGTGCCGGCTATGGTACCGGAACCACTGTTCAGGTCCGGGCAGATGAGATCTATAGTGAGATGGTAGCCAATTACGGTATTGCCAACGGAGGCTGGGCCGATGCAGCACTGAGCTGGTGGCTGGGCTCAGCAAATAATACATGGTCCGCTTCGAACCCGTACACCATTGTAACTGTTTATGGAAACAAAACCAGGGTCCCATGGACCAATGCAAATGGAGCACAATTCATTGGCAATGAATTAAGAAGATGCCAATTCGTTGGTCTTAGCATCAGCTGGCCTACGAATGGTAGTTCCGGTTCGGGAGGCCATGCTATAACTGGCTGGGGCGACAATATGGGAAGTGGCACCTTGACCACAAACCCGGTATCAGTCAGGGTAACCGACTCCGATAAGGATACGGGTGGAGATGTGCAAGCCTATGATTATGATGCTTATACAAGTCCAAATCCCAGCGGGCCCAATAATGGAAACGGCTGGTATTTTGATTACAGCAGCAATCATCCCTTTATCAAACATATCGTTACGCTTTGCCCTGTCGACGATCCATCTGATAATGAATTGACACAGCGCGTTGTTGGATCATACAGGATCCATCAATCAAGGGAGGAGGAAAGTGCTTCTGACTTACATTATAAAGTAAGAACAGATGCAGATATCCTGACGTACAAAACCACCATTGACTGGACAGACAAGGTTTCACCTGCCATCGTTGAAAGCAATCCGCGAAGAAGCCTTACTGTAGACTGGGATCTTACAGAATTCCCGGTACCTTATTGTACCTGGGTAACCATCACCACAGAATTTATATTGCCGCTATATAATGCAATATTCTATGATGATGTACACTTCACCTACCCGGACAATTTTGATCCGACAATAAAGGAAATACACAAAAAGCCGGATTTATACTGGTGGTTAAAGACACCGGTATTAATGAGGGCGGATCAAATTCTAAATGTTACCGGAGGATACCTTGTTGCCGGCTTTAACGTGATAAACCCGAACCTTTCCGGTAATCAGCGCCTTGTAGGAGAATATCGTTTGATCCATGAATACAATTATAAGCAGGATCCGGAATTTCATGAATTTCTGCTTGCCGGAAGTGAGGGCTATCTTATTGAGAAGATCAGCTTTGGACATTCCTATGGATACCTGAGCAAGGCCGAACTCTGGGAATTTGAAAAATGGATGACCCTTGTTGAAGACAGTGTTTATTATCTGGGCGAAGAGCCTTTTGTTATCCCGATCGACTGGGAGGGCAAACTGCCATATCCCGAAGGAGAAATTATCCCTGATGATATTAAGAAGGAGATTCTCGAGAAGCAGAAGTAGATACTATTCATTTATCACGGCTTATAGAAATCTGACGCAAGGTAGCTTTCAGGATTCTTTACCGTAATGATACACCATAGCTCATCTCCTCAGGGCTTTGAAAAGAGAAGCTCCCGGAAGTTATTTGCCGGGGGTTTCTCTTTTTTCTTGATCCTGCTGGAACGAATCCGGAGATTCACGCCAGCGGGGATACACACTGATTTTTTCTTCAGCGGAAAATTTTCTTTTTGTAGTACGCTTAATCTCACTATTAGCAGACCGCAAACTGACCCAACTCAACCGTTATCTGATTAAGCCTTGACACACATGCAATCTTGGTCTATATTGGAAAGTCTAAAAAATTAATATTGCATTAATATGCCTTCGCCCGGCACAGATGTTTAACGAATTCCTTAGCTATGAAAAAATTATTTACTATTGTTTCTATATTCTCTGTTGTTGCCCTTCATGCACAGTATCAACCTCCGCTTGCTGTTCCTGACAGCGCAGAAACCATGGCTCAAATTCCTGTTGAGATCAATGTACTGCTTAATGATTATGACCCGGATGGGGATACAATTGAAATTTACAACTTGAAGAACCCTGAACATGGAGATAGTTGGTATGAGGACAGCATTGTAACTTATAAATCTGAGTATTATGCCGGCTTAGATTCAATGAGATATAGAATTATTGAATTAAATAATGGTCAAATTTCTGAATACGCGTACATATTTGTAAATGTACTTGAGAATCCCGATTTGCCTTATGCTGTAAACGATACTTTTACCATAAGGAAACTTGAACCAACAGTACTTGGCATCCTGGCCAATGATGGCGATCCAAATGGTGATGCGATCAAGGTTGCGGATTATTCTTTACACACAAATATGTTGTCGGCGGAATACGCTATTGACTCTTCATATATTATTCTAAGCACAAAATATATTGATAGAGATAATTGGATAATTGATTACATCAATGTTGAGCGGAATACCCCGGAAGCCTATCATTCAAATGAAGCAGATGTTTATCTGATAATTGAAGATAATCCTGAACTTCCGGTGGTAATTGAAGATTACTATGAAATTACCGGAGGGATCAGCTTCGCCATGGACGTAACTGTAAACGATATCATCCCCTTAAGTGAACCAATAGAATTTGACATTATTTCACATCATCCAAATGGAAGTGTTAGCACTGATGGGACTACAATACATTACACCGCCGATACCTCCTTTGCCGGTAATGACAGTTTCAAATATTCAATAAGGTATGTAAACAAACCCTGGCTTTACAGTGAGCGAGACACTGTTAATCTCTATGTTAATAAAAACCCCAATTGTCCGGTGGGAGTGATCGATTATGGTAGCGGATTGGCATATACTCCCATCACTATAGACGTACTCTCGAACGACTATGACCCGAATGGTGAACCTATTGAAATTATGGACGTTCAAACCTTTTCAATATTTAGTGCAGCAACTTTTGACGGAAACCTTATTACTTACACAAGTAATGCATTCTATATTGGAACTGACTCCATACAGTACAGGATCATGCAGCAAAACAACCATAATTACTATTCCGAATGGACTAGCGTTTATTTCAATATCAGTCAAAATCCTGAATTCCCCGTGACAGATGATGATTTTGCATTCACGAAGGGAGGTGTACCAGTTATTATCGATGTCCTCAAAAATGATATCATACCCGATACGTTTGAATTTTTGCTCGGTACTTTTCCACCCTCGCCATTAAAAGGGAAAACCGAATGTATAGATAGTACAATAATATATACACCTTACATGACCAGCTATGGTGTTGATTATTTTTACTATGTTTTAAAAAATATGGACATTTTCCCATATTACTTTGCCAGGGGAACAGTGTATATTGAAATTGAAAAAAGTTATTCATACGATTCACTTACAATAAACAACATTAATGCAGGAATCCATTCAGGCGGGCTCTTATTTAGCAGAGCTGATGAGATGCCGGGTCAATGGCTCGCTAACTTTGGACCTCATTTTGAAGTTCCCAAGGGAGGTGGAAAGCATACTTTCTTTACCCATAATACCTGGATCGGGGGCCTGAGTAATGGAGACAGTTTGCATTTGG
Source organism: Bacteroidota bacterium (assembly GCA_013202965.1). Classification (GTDB taxonomy): domain Bacteria; phylum Bacteroidota; class Bacteroidia; order Bacteroidales; family B18-G4; genus B18-G4. The sequence continues at coordinate 7,917 of JABMQZ010000187.1, forward strand.
CGGGTGAACGATTCAAACAACAAGGAAGTGACTTCCAGCCCGGGCCGGTTTCAAACAATTATGACTTTGCTTACGTATACAATTGGAATGGTTTATGGACACTGTATAAGGAAGAGGTAGAATACCATAGAAACAACTGGTGGAAAGAAGGTTACGAAGCCATCAGGAATATTGCAGAATGGCCCGGCAATGGAGACCCTGCTTATGGCCAGGCAGATCAACTGGCACCCTATTATGATTACGACAATAATAATATTTACGATCCCATGCAGGGTGATTATCCGCTGATCAGGGGGGATCAATGCATCTTTTTCATTTATAATGACGACCGTGTACATACTGAAACAGATGGGGAAAGGTTGATCATTGAAATACACGGTATGGCCCATGCATTTGATTCTCCGGAAGATTCTGTTTTGAACAATACTATTTTCGTGCATTATGACCTCATCAACAGGTCGGAAAACACCTATTATGATTGCTATTTTGGAATATTTGCAGACCTGGAAATAGGGTATGCATGGGATGACTATATCGGAAGTTATGTATCAGGCAGTTCCTTCTATAGCTACAATGGCCTTGAGATAGATGGTAATGGAGAACCTGAAGCTTATGGTGAGAATCCCCCTGCCCAATCCGTTACCGTGCTTGCAGGTCCATTTATGGATCCCGACCAGCAAGACAACCCTGCAGGAGGCTGTGACCATAGTGTTACCGGAACAAATTTTGGCAACGACATTATTGATGACGAACGCTATGGCCTTACCAGATTTACATATTTTAATAATGCCGGTGGTCCACAAGGAGACCCATATATAGCAGAAGAATACTACAATTACCTCAGTGGTTTCTGGAAGGACGATTCTCCGATTATCTTTGGTGGATCAGGGCATGCAAATTCGGGTGGCGATTGGTCAGAATGCCGGTTTATGTTCCCCGGGGAATCTGATCCTCTTAATTGGGGCACTGATTGTGTTTTGCCATATGGTGGATATAACCAGAACGGACAATGGTGGACAATGGAACTGGAAGGATTTTCACCCGATGACCGCCGGGGTATGGGATCCTGCGGACCTTTCACATTTCACCCGGGCGAAGTACAGGAAATTGAACTAGCCTACATTTGTGCCAACAGCTATGAAGGGGCTGATTCGTCAAAAAAATTGCTCTTTCAGTACATAGACGATCTGCGTCAAAGAGTTCAGAACGGGGAGATCATCATTCCGAATGAAGAGCTTGACATCAAAGAAGCGGCTGCTGCACAAGCCTCCTTTGAAATATACCCCAATCCCGCCGGTGAAGCAATTCACCTGACTTTGGATAATATTGATAAGGCAGAATACCGCATTGTGAACAGCTTCGGAACTATAGTGCAAACAGGAGTCATCACACCTGATACAAGAAACGAAATCAATATCTCCGGATTGAAACCCGGATTTTATATTATAACAGTAACAACAGATAAAGGTAGTGCTGCAAGTAAGTTTATCAAATACTAAATTAAGTACCTGGAACACTTGGAATTTATGATACTCCGCTTAATTTGGACAAAATGTATGTTATTCTACAGTGCACTTTATTGTCTCATAAGGTGTTTTCCCTTTTAGGGTATGATGTCGGGAATGAGTGATTCAGTGACTCAGTGAGAAAGAGACATAGAGAAATCCCCTCCGCCACCTGCAATCTACTTCTGCAATCTCTCATGGGATTACTCCGCCTTCGGCGTCGTGATCCCTGATGGTGGGGCTCTACAACAAAGCCCATACTCACTTCGTTCGCATGGCCTTTTTCTTTCTAGTCCATGCGTTTATAAGCAAGCTTATACGCCTGTCCTAAAAAGAAAAAGTCCCGCCATTTGGCGGGATTTTGTTGTAGCCCGTAGGGGATTCGAACCCCTGTTACCAGGATGAAAACC
>JABMQZ010000188.1 GCA_013202965.1 Bacteroidota bacterium
GGAAAACGGTTTTCAAGACAGCCGCATTCGACCGCTCTGCCATTTCTCCGGGGCAAAAATAATACTTTTTTTGAAATTCGGGTAAAAAATACTGGATACTGGTTACTGGCTACTGGTTACTGGCTACTGGTTACTGATTGCTAGTCTCTGACTCCCCCTCTCCTCTTCTCTGACGGCGTCAATGCATGGACAATCGACAATAAAATGGAGCCTGCCCAACTCCCAACTCCCAACTTTAAATACTTCAAATACTCTAAATACTTTAGGCACTCTAAAAAACCCTTAACTGATTAAGCTTTACCGTTAACTGATTCCGGCTTGACTGGGACAATATTTTGCCTAAATTTGTAATGAATTCCGAAGTTTTTATTCTTCGGCAGAAAAACTGCATTAATTAACAGCACGGCACATGAAAAAGTCATTTATTATTGCTATCCTCCTGATTGTATTTTCAATTTCAGGCGCCTATTCCCAGGCCCTGCAGGCATTTATGTCTTATACCATCTTTAACTCCCCTGCCGATGGGCCTTATATAGAAACTTACCTGTCGGTTTTTGGGCAAAGTGTGCACTACATAAAGAAGGATAACGGGAAATTCCAGGGAACCGTTGAGGTCACAATCATCTTTCGCCAGGGTGAAGAAATCGTTAATTATGATAAATATGAGGTACTGAGCGCAGAACTCGATGATACCAGCTCATCTGTCTATAATTTCTTCTCGCAACAAAGATATCTCCTCAAAAACGGAAACTACGATATGGAGTTCATCATATCTGATAAAAATTATGATGATGATCCTTATATCACCACCGATCCGCTAAAGGTCGATTTTCCCGCCGACAAGGCTTCCATTTCAGGCATAGAGCTTCTAAGCGCATATGCAAAGGCAGAAACACCCGGCATACTCACCAAAAGTGGTTTTGACATGATTCCCTATGTTTTTAATTTTTATCCGGAAAATGTTAGTGAAATCACCTTCTATTGCGAATTCTATAATACCGATAAGCAATTTGGTGAGGATGGCAAGTTCGTTTACAACTGTTACATCCAATCATTCGAAACCAAAAGCCAGATCAAAGGATACAGTCGCAGTAAGATAGGGAAAGGCAGCGTGGTTTTTCCAATCATAAAAGAAATTGACATCAGACAACTTCCATCAGGAAACTATTTCCTGGTGATTGAAATCCGAAACCAGGAAAATGAGGTCGTCACTAAAAAGCAAATATTTTTCCAGAGAAGCAATCCGAGCATACAGTTCAACACTGATGATCTGGCAGCTTTAAATACCGACAACACTTTTGTCAGTAACATGAATGATATTGACTCCCTGCGCCTGTTTATCAAATATCTGCTCCCGATCGCCTCAGAAATTGACCGCGTTTTTATTAGCAGACAAATGCCCGATGCTGATCTTGAAACCTTGAAACAATACTTTCTCAATTTCTGGTTGAGCAGGGATTTCACCATGCCGGAAATTGCCTGGAACCATTATCACCAGCAGGTAGATAAGGTGAATGTTGTCTATAGCACGCCAAATACGCTTGGTTATGATACAGACAGGGGGAGGGTTTTCCTGAAATACGGGCCTCCCAATATCATCTCAGAAAGTTATAACGAGCCGGCAGCCTACCCATATGAGATCTGGCAATATTATACACTCGGTGATGGACAAAGGAACAGGAAGTTCGTCTTTTATACAATAGATATCGTTACCAACTATTTCCAACTCTTGCATTCCGATGCCATTGGAGAAGTTTCAAATTACCGCTGGCAGGTCGAAATCTACAAAAGAACTTACGATCCATATAGTCTGGATGTAGATAGGTACCCCGATATATGGGGTAGTAATGTGAACCGGTACTGGGAAAATCCAAGGTAGATACTGATTAGTTCTTGCTCCAAATATACAAGGAAAATATAAGCCGGAGATCCCCGAGAACACGGGGATCAATTCGACTTATAATTTTCAATTCACTGCGTTCTTGAAAATTTAGTCTCATTGATTCAAAATTTGGAAGTATTTTTGCTCCGCTGATAAAATTATACTGATTAATCATGCGGATCGCTTTCTATTTCTTCTATGCATTTGGCTGGCTGCTGTCGAACTTGCCGTTTCGGCTCTTATACATCTTCTCCGACTTTTTGTATTTCATCTTGTATTACGTGGCGGGCTACCGGAAAAAAGTCAGTTTTGACAACCTGCGAAAATCTTTTCCCGAAAAAGATGAGAAATGGATACGGGCTACCGCACGTCAATATTACAAAAACATGGCTGACCTCTTTGTAGAAACCACCAAGTTGATGACCATCAGTAAGGATAAGCTCCAAAAACGCTTTAAATACAAAAATGTAGAGATCATTGATGAGTTTTTAAAACAAAACAAAAGCATTATTATGTCGATCGGACATTGTGGAAACTGGGAGTGGATGGGGAATACTTTTGGTCCGACATATCCAGATTTTAAAGGCTATGCTATAGTGAAGCCTCTGAATAACAAATATTTTGACGGGTATATTAACGGACTGAGAAGCCGGTTTTCGGATGACAGCACAATCTATTTCAAAGAAACTTTCCGGCAAATAATAAAACGAAAGAATATTCCCAGCTATTATGTTTTTGCTGCTGATCAAACACCAACCAAGAGTGAAGTTGGAATTTGGGGTGATTTTTTTCATCAGAAAACCCCATTTTTTACAGGAATAGAAAAAATAGCGCGATCACTGGATTTTGGTGTTATCTTTATGGATATTTACAGGGAAAAAAGGGGATATTATGTAGGAGAGATCTCCATGATTGCCGAGAGTGCAAAAGAAACGGATGAAAATAAGATCACAAAAGATTATATCGTCAAACTGGAGAATGCCATCAGAAAGCGGCCGGATAACTGGCTATGGTCGCACCGCAGATGGAAACATTCCCAGCCCTAATCATTAATTATTGTAAGTTGACCAAAACCGCAGTCGTCATATTAAACTGGAACGGGATACGCCATAAACATCTCAGCAACTTCCTTCCCAATGTACTGAAACACAGCAGTGCAGATGCAGAAGTTATTGTTGCCGACAATTATTCCGATGATGACTCAATAGCATACCTTAAAGATCATAATCCTGAGGTCAGGATCATCGAGAATCCTTCAAATTATGGCTTTTCAAGCGGGTATAACCTGGCTCTGAAACAAATAGAAGCAGAATATTATATTTTACTGAACTCCGATATTGAAGTGAGCGAAAACTGGATCAAACCCGTCATTGAGATGATGGATAATGATCCATCCATTGCAGCCTGCCAGCCCAAGATCAGAAACCAGAATGAAGGATTGCGTGATGAGTTTGAATATGCAGGTGCTGCCGGCGGCTACATCGATAAATATGGTTATCCTTTCTGTCGCGGCCGTTTGTTTCAGCATCTGGAAAAAGACCACGGACAGTACGATGACTCACGAGAGATTTTCTGGGCAACAGGTGCCTGTATGTTTGTCAGGGCTGAATTGTACCACAAAATGGGCGGGTTTGACGACGATTTTTTTGCTCATATGGAGGAAATAGATCTTTGCTGGAGGATGAAGAACCAGGGGTATAAGATCATGTATTGCGCACATTCAACTGTATACCATGTCGGCGGCGGAACATTGCCTAAAAAGTATCCCAAAAAGACTTACCTCAATTTCCGGAACAACCTTTCATTACTCTTTAAAAACCTGCCAAAAAAAAGCTTGCTCAGTGTTTATATTGCGCGCATCTTCCTTGATGGCATTGCAGCCTTCAAATTCCTTCTTCAAGGAAGCTTTATGTCATTTATTGCCGTAACCCGGGCACATGTCAGTTTTCTGAGAACATATAGAAAGACAATGAGAAAAAGGAAGAAGCTGGAACAACAGCCTGTTTCGGAAATCTACAGAGGGAACATTGCCCTGGATTATTTCCTCAGAAGGAAGAAGTTGTTTACTGATCTGCCACCGGAGAAGTTCCGTAAGTAAAACTTTCCAGTGCCAATCGGTAAGAACCCAGGCCGAAGCCCGAAATACTCCCTTTGGTATGCGGTGCAATGTGGGAAATTTTCCTGAAGTCTTCCCGCGAGAAAATATTTGAAATATGCACTTCCACCACAACTGTTTCTATGGCTTTAACAGCATCACCAATGGCTACGGAGGAGTGGGTATATCCTCCTGCATTTAAAATAATGCCGTCATATGAAAAACCCGTATTATGCAGTGCATCAATGATCTCCCCTTCAATATTACTCTGAAAATGATCTATATTGTGTTCGGGATAGGATTCCCGGAGTTTCTTCAGGTATGCTTCAAAACTCACCTCCCCGTATATTGATGGTTCCCTCCTGCCAAGCAGATTAAGGTTGGGACCGTTGATGATCATGATGCGCATGGGGCAAAGATACAAAGAAAGGTGTTGGGCCCTTCGACAAGCTCAGGACAGGTTGTGGGGTGTGGAATGAAATGCTTAACTTTACAAAAGATGCTAACTCATAACTTTAAAAACGCAAAGCAAGATTATCGCTACCTTTTAGAGAAGAATTATCCGCAAAAGGGCATTATTAAGCTAATCGGGGACAGGTATGCGCTGAGTGGGAGCGAAAGGACGATGTTATACAGGGGCATCACCACCCGGGAAAATTGTTTGACAAGGAAGAAAAAACTTGCCCTGGTGAAAGAACTTAAAAAGGCTTCTCTCTATATAGATGGCTACAATGTCATGATCACCATCGGAAGTTACCTGAACGGTAATACGGTCTACATCAGCAATGATCATTTACTGCGTGATGCATCCGGGATGCATGGAAAAGTGTTCCGGAAAGTATTGATGAAGCGCATACTTGAGCTTTTGCTTGATGATCTGATATATCTTCAGCTTTCAAACACAATTATTTATTTTGACAGGCCGGTAAGCAAATCAGCTGAGCTCGCTTCTTTCATTTCACGTCAAATGGAAGTATCAGGGATTCCCGGTCACGCTGAAACTGCCGAATCGCCTGACTATATACTTAAACAATGCACAGCCGGCTTTATCGCAAGCTCCGATTCCAATATTATCGACAAATGCCATATAAAAACCTTCGACCTGGCCAGGCATGTGATTAGCAGGAACTTTCATCCTGTATCTATTGACCTGAGAGAGGAAAGATAAGATTGCAGATTTTGGGAAATATATCAACTACTTGGAATGAATTACAGATAAAACTTCAAATTCCGTTCCCCCTTCTCCTTTAGGAGAGGGGGACAGGGGGTGAGGTAAAGGA
>JABMQZ010000189.1 GCA_013202965.1 Bacteroidota bacterium
CAATGGGTACATTCAACAACCAAGTGCAAGTCAAGGATTAAAATTATTCAAAAAAACTTCCATTGGAGTTTTAAAGTCCAGTTTTTTTCTTGGCCTATTATTTAATTTCTTGATTATCAGGTTGAGATATTCAGTTTCCAAATTTCTCAAGTCGGTTTTTTTTGGCAAGTATTGCCTAATAAGTTTGTTAGTATACTCATTTAGCCCTCTTTCCCAGGAAGAGTAGGGGTGGCAGAAATATATATCAGCCTGTAATTTTTCACCAATTTGTTTGTGCATTGTAAACTCTTTACCATTATCATTAGTGATAGTATGCACCTGTTCTTTGTATGGGGCCAGGGTATTGACAGCTTGTTTTTTAATGCTGACAGCTTTCTTGCCATCGGTTTGCGCTAACAATGAAAAGCTTGTTTTGCGTTCCACAAGCGTTAATACCGCCCCTTTGTGGTTTTCTCCAACAATCAGATCCATTTCCCAATCACCAATCCTGCTTTTGTTGTTTACAATTTCGGGGCGCTGTTCAATAGATACCCGATCCGGGATACTCCCTCTTTTATCGTTTATACCATAGCGCTTACGGTATTTTTTGCTGCCATGCCTTAAGTGGTGATAAAGAGTACCTCCTTGTCTTTTATCCTGCCAGATGAACTGATAAATGCGCTCATGGCTTACCATATCAATACCCTGGGCTTTACACCTTCCGCTAATCTGTTCTGGTGACCATTGTTCCTTTGTGAGTTTCTCTATAACAATAGCCTTCATTATATCAGAAAAAAACGTTTTATAGTGCCCCTCTTTCTTTCGCTCATCTGCACACATTTGTGCGTAAGTTGCCCTATAAAGCCCCCTTATAGTGCAATTGCGCTTCAATTCCCTGTAAAGGGTTGACTCGCTTCTGCCTATTGTAATGGCAATACGAGCTTTGCTAATATCTTGTTTTAGCATCAATTCGATTGTGTACCTTTGTTCAAAGGTTAGCTGTTTGTATGGAATCATTCGGCAAATCTTTAAATTTTTGGGGACTTTTTCCCTTCCGCCCATGGGCGGAAGGGAACCCCTTAAAGACTTGCACTAGCAATTGAATCTACGCAACATATTACCCCTACGGGGCAAATAGAGGGAGGGCATGCGTTGTGAGTTACGGATATTCGACCCCTTTGGGGTCGTAACTTTTGACTTTCCTGATCTTTTCTATAAACCTGTGATGCCTCCGGCATCTGAAGGGAGTGCCGGGTGCTGAGTGCAAAGTGAATATTTTAAGCACCGAGTTACGAATGTCAAATTCCAAAACAAATTTCAAAATCCATTATAATTTGCAGATTGTTGATGCATCGTGGATTTTAGAAGGCGAAGGGGAAGGGGAAGCGGATAGAAGATTTTACCCTACTGCGAAGCAGTATCCTTAATTAAAAATAACTTGAAAACAGATTAAAGTATCTTGAAAAAATGACTCTAAAGACAAAATTTTATCTGTCTGGTATTCAGGCAATTAAATGAAGTGTTATATCATAGAAGAAGTGAATTGAAGAAGTAAAGGTGAGATACAAAGTACTTCTTCACTTCTTCTATCTTCTATAAAAAAGCCTCCCGATTTCCCGGGAGGCACTGCATCTGACGATTCTGTACTCGTCAAACAGAATTTATGGGTCAGGGCAGGATTTTTTTATTTTCCGACGATCATTTTCCTGGTGATCTGCTCCGTTCCTGCTGTTACAGTGTAAAAATATACACCATTCTGCAGATTGCTAACATCCAATGAGACGGTGTAAACACCAGGATTCAGCGTGCCACGATCAATTTCTATCACCTTTTGCCCGATCATATTATGCACATGAACCGATAAGTTTGAAGAAAACATCAGGTGGATGTTGATATCAGTTTTTGAAACGGCAGGATTAGGGTGATTCTGAGACACAAAATCTATACCTGAAAGCTGCTGAGCAGGATCTTCAATTCCCAATATCTCCGGCTTCAGGATTTTAATATATGGAACATTATTATTTCCATAAGGATCAAGGTCACCCTGCACAGCCTGCCCGGGTTCCGTATCTTCATGATAGATCAAATGAATAAAATCATCGGTATTGTCGGCCATCGCAGGATGGATGCATTCTGAAAACATATGCGCAATATCACCGCTCAGGTCATAAAACTCATCTCCCCAGGTATCACCGCCATCTTTGGAAGTGCGGGCCCATATATGCCTGTAATTCTGATCATCCGTCTGGAATGTCTCAGCAATAGAGGAGAATACCACATAGATGTAATTATTCTCATCAATGGTCATGGTGGGCATGGTGGAGATGCCTGTACGGTAGTTGCCTAAACTTTCAACTGTTCCGATCACATCCCATATGCCATTGCCATTAATATCCTGTGTCCAGCCGATCAGGTTCACATTTTCTTCGAGTAATTCCGGATCCAGGGCATTCAGGTTCATATCACCATCTTCAAAGGGAGGCATGCCTTCCTTCCAGTATGCCAGGCCATCATAAAAGGGATATGCGGTATAGGTGTTTCCCGCTTCATAGTGACCTACCCTCGTGATTCCAAAGGTAATATGGGCCATTCCGTCATTATCCAGGGCAACAGCAACAGCGCCGTCGGGACAGAAAAATGTGTCTGTCACCGTCACGTTCCAATCCCAAAACGGATAAGGGTGTTCGAAGATCATGGTTTTCTCCCAGTTCGCCCCATTATCTTCTGATTTCATCAGGTACATATCCTGCCACTTGCTGCACATCACAAAAGCAATATTGTCGCCTACAGGGTTGGCAATGGCACAATAATCACCACCGGTTTGAGTATAATAATCCGGGCCCATGCCTTCCAGCATGATATTTTCGTCTACCCAGGTCAACCCACCATCTGTTGATCTTGAATAAACCATGGCTCCATCCATCCCCATATATAGGGTGCCGCCATTTCCAATCGGTTTTGTCACAGCGAAGATATGTACTGTCATGAAATCGGGGCCTGAGGTAACCACCCTGGGCCAAATGAAGTTTTCATGACCTTCCGGGCCGGCAAAGAACATTTCTGTCCAGGCCCCTGTGCCACGTGTAGCCCTGTAGTTCAGGACAAGGCCCTGATCGCCACCGGTATGTGCAACGACCATTTCACCTGCAGTGCCATACTGCATATAAGAAGGCCAGCCACAACGAAGGCTCTCAATTCTTGCAGTAGGATCAGGGTCCCAGGCCGAACCATCATAGAAATTATATCCGCTTCCCCGGTCGGGAAAATTAGGATCCGTAAATCCCATGGTCCATGTTGCACCGATGGTTCCGTCATCAAAGAGGTAAATCCTGTTTTGGGATGCGTAATTCGACTGAAGGTCGAAAACGGTTTCTCCTACTTTCTCTTCTGTCCATTCACCGAATTTGTAATCAACAAATGCAGCACTGGAATTTAATGACTCGTCAACAGAAGCGATCGGGACATTCTCCAAAGCCAGATTTTTAATGGATTGAGAAATCACAGCCCTGCTTTGCGAAAAAGCAGCAAAGCCGAACATCAAACAAATTAATAAGAGGGTCAGTTTTTTCATAATAGTAAGTTTTGGTTAAGAGTAATAATTCTATATAAAGGTTAAAAATAAATCAACATATATATACATACAAGATAGCTTCACTTTACGGTTGACATCAGACAGTTAACGGTTATCAGAAATAAGTTTACGGTTGACAGTAAAAAGACTAGCGAATTTGCAATTTGTTACAAAAATTGCGACATTTACCCCATAAGATTATGCTAATAACGCCTTATTATCCACTTAAAAGCCATCATCATGTACAGAAAAAACCTGATCCTGCTCAGCATGCTTGTTATCCTGATCTCATCCTGCGATGAATCCTGCAAACATAAAAGCAATGATAGCTATGTTATCATTGGCAAGCAAATGCCTGAATTATCCAGCGACCTTCAAAGCCCTGAAGTACTCTGGGCCTATGGCAGGTTGAGTGACGTACAAGTGTCACCTGACGGGAAAAAACTGCTTTTCGGAGTTTCATATTACAGTATTGAACAGAACAAAGGCAACCGTGAGTTGTACCTGATGAATCCGGATGGCAGTGACTTGATCCAGTTGACCCACTCCCCCAAAAGTGAATTCAATGCCCTGTGGCGACCAGACGGGAAAAAGATCGGATTTCTTTCATCTGCTTCCGGCAGCGTTCAGTTATGGGAGATCAATGCTGATGGATCAGATCTGCAACAGATCTCAGAAATCGAAGGTGGAATGGGTGGATTCAGTTATTCACCTGAGCAGTCAAAAATACTTTTCATAAAGGATGTTCTCATCGAAAATCCTTTTGCAGCACTTTATGAAGGCCTGCCCAAGGCGAGCGGAAGAATCAATAATGATCTGATGTACAGGCATTGGGACCATTGGGTGGATGCCTACAGCCATATTTTTATTGCTGATTATGGGGATGCTAAGGTTTCCAATGAAAAGGATATCATGAAAGATGAAGCCTGGGGATCACCACTGAGCCCATTTGGCGGCATGGAGCAGATCAGCTGGAGCCCCGACGGAAAAACCATCGCCTATACCTGCAAAAAGAAAAGCGGCCTCGAATACACCATATCAACCAATTCTGACATTTATATCTACCACCTGGATGAGGGGAACACAGAAAATTTATCAGAAGGCATGATGGGCTTCGACATGGCCCCGGTTTTTTCACCTGACGGGATGAAAATAGCATGGGAAAGCATGGAACGTGATGGCTATGAGTCTGACAAGACAAGACTGATCATTTATGACATTGAAAATGATGAGATCACGGATCATTCATCAGATTTCGACCAGAATGCCAGCGGGCTGACATGGAAAGGCAATTCGGAAATATTCTTTACGAGTGCGCATCTTGGTTCGTATGAGATCTTCAGCCTGGATATTGCCGGCGGGCAGTTCAGACAGCTCACTGAAGGGATTCACAATTACCGTTCGATAGCATTGGCCGGAGAAACCCTCATCACAACACGCCAATCCATGTCAATGCCAACTGAAATTTACTCAGTTGACCCGAAAGATGGCACGGCAACACAAATATCTTTCACAAACAAGGAACTGCTGGACCAGATCAGCATGGGAAAGGTTGAAAAGAGGTGGATCAAGACCACTGACAATAAAGAAATGCTGACCTGGGTGATCTATCCGCCGCATTTCGATCCTGCAAAAAAATACCCTGCCCTGCTCTATTGCCAGGGTGGCCCGCAAAGCATGGTCAGCCAGTTCTGGTCGTACCGCTGGAATTTCCAGATGATGGCTGCCAACGGATATATTATCGTAGCACCTAACAGGCGTGGCGTTCCGGGCTTCGGACAGGCCTGGAATGAACAGATCAGTGGTGATTACGGCGGACAAAATATGAAAGACTACTTATCAGCCATCGACGAAGTTTCAAAAGAGGAATTTATCGACAACGACCGCCTCGGAGCAATCGGAGCAAGTTACGGGGGCTTTTCTGTTTTCTGGCTTGCAGGAAACCACAACAAGCGATTTAAAGCATTCATTGCACATGATGGCATGTTCAACTTTGAATCACAGTACCTGGAAACAGAAGAGGTGTGGTTTACAGAATGGGACCTGGGAGGTGCTTTCTGGGAAAAAGACAATGAGGTGGCGATGAAGAGTTATGCAAACTCACCACATAAATTCATCGAAAAGTGGGATACACCCATACTGGTCATTCACGGGGAACTCGATTACAGAATCGCCTATACACAGGGAATGAGTGCTTTTAACGCCGCAATATTGCGTGGTGTTCCTGCTGAATTCCTGTTTTTCCCTGACGAGAATCACTGGGTGCTGTCACCTCAGAATGGGATATTGTGGCAACGGACCTTCTATAATTGGCTTGATAAATGGCTGAAGTAATTAAAATACCATGAAATACTCCCATCTTTTTCTGATCATCACTTTGCTTTTAGCAGTCTTCCTGGTGATGGCCTTCAGGTCACCCGGAGTGCAGGAGAATACTGAAAAGCTTAGCACAGAAGCACGCTTATCCCCTGAGGATTATCCGGCATATGGATCCGGATGCCTGGCATCAGGCTGTCATGCAGGCATTGCTCCAATACGCGAGCATGACTCAAAAATGGCACAGGATATTTATGAAAAAGGAAAAGCCCGTGGGGATATGAATGGCTGTGTGGTTTGCCATAAGGGGGATCCAGAAACAAATGACAAACTTACAGCACATAAAGACATGATCAGGTATCCCGGATCGATCTGGCTTGAGGAGGGATCGTGTTTACAATGTCATAAAGATTATTATTACAATATGCACCGCAACCTGATGCAGACTGAAGCAGGAAAAATCCAGGGTGCACTCTGGGGTTGGGGGGCACAAAGCGGGTATGATGCCATATACGGAAACTATGCTATTGATGATACAAACGGCTTAACACCTGATGTTGGCACAGAAACTTATAAATCATATATGCAAAAGATGAGGGAGCATTTCCCCGGAAATTTCCCGAAAGAGCTCCAACTACTTCCTGAAGCAGATATTTCGAGCATTGCCGAACATCCGGAACAGGGCGTATTCACTTACCTGCGTTCAGAATGCCTGCGATGCCATGTGGGTGTGCGGGGTAAGCAAGGCAGGGGTGATTATCACGGGGATGGATGTGCGGCATGTCATATTCCTTTCGGGGATGAAGGCTTGTATGAAGGGCTTGACCCCAGTATTCCGGATGATGAGCCGGGCCATATGCTGGTCCATAGCATTCAATCATCGCGCAAAGCAAAATTACAGATCAATGGCAAGACGTGGTCAGGCATTCCCTCGGAGACATGCTCATCCTGTCATAACCGGGGAAAAAGGATAGGCGTATCATTTCTCGGCCTTATTGAATCGCCTTACGATACTCCGTGGCAGGCGGATGGGAGCGGACAGCCAAAACTGCATGGGAAACGTTACCAGTTTGTGAGAGATGATCATCATCACAGTCCTGAGAGCAGAGATGGCAACCCTTATGGAGGATTGCTATGCCAGGATTGCCATACCACCATTGCCATGCATGGCAATGGCAATATCGGGGGTACAACGCTGGGTGAGGTGGAAGTGGAATGTTCTGATTGTCACGGGACACCGGACAATTACCCCTGGGAATTACCCATTGGATATAATGATGAATTTGGCTTAAGCACGGAGGCTGAAGCAAGAGGGCTTAGCACAGAGCTATTGCCTGAACAGTTGACATTTTCAAGCCTCTATCCCCCCATAGACGGATACCTGTTTAGCGCAAGGGGAAACCCCTTTGGTAATGTGGTCAGGGAGGGCAATGCGGTTATTGTTCACTCTGCCGGTGGCCTGGATTTCAGGGTTCCGGTCTTAAAGAAGATCAGAGGAGAGGATGCATGGACCACTCCGGTCAAAGCAAAAACTGCAATGATCAATGTGGGTTCGCATATGGATAAAATGGAATGTTATGCATGTCATTCAACCTGGGCACCACAATGTTATGGTTGTCATGTAAAGATTGACTATTCCAATAATTTCAGCAGTACGGACTGGCTAAAAACCGGTGAGGCTCATTTCCCAAATGGAGAGACATCTCAAACCTGTCCGGGTAAGGGAGGCACGCGAAAACTTGCCGGAAAGGCGACAGAAGGAAGGACCTACATCAGATGGGAAGATCCTATTTTAGGTGTTAACGGGGAAGGCCGCATCGGACCCATCATCACCGGTTGTCAGCAGATCACAACTGTTATCGGGCCTGATGGGAGTATGCTTGTCAACAACAAGATCTGGCATACGCCACCATATATGGAAAACAGCGGTGCGGAGGGACAGCGGGGCATTGACATGAGCCCGGCACAACCGCATACCAGCAGCAGGGAAGCCAGGGAGTGCACCTCCTGTCATGCCAATCCAAAAACCCTTGGGTATGGTATTTCAGATGGGAAGTATATGCAGGGATACGGATCTGCCCGATATCTTGATTTGCAGGATAATGAGGGGAATGTCCTGAGTCGTAATGCCATTGCACAGTTCAATAGCATTGGAGGTTTGGATTTTGATCTTTCAAAAGTGATAAGCCGTGATGGACAGCAATTGCAAACTGTCGGACACCATTGGCCATTGTCCGGCCCGCTATCTCAACTCAGCAGAGATAAGATGGAGAGAGCTGGTGTATGTATGGCCTGCCATCAAGACATTCCAAATGGCAACATTCCCATAAAGATGCTTGTGAAGGCCGGAAAAATGCTTGACATGGTCCCGCTGACTGATGAGGATCACAGCGAATTGCTGAATGACGACCTCCGTTGGTCAGCCCTGACAAAAGTAGGAATCCCGGCATGCTGTATTCTTGTAATTTTGATCATAGTTTATGTGGTCAGGAGGCGTAGAATAAAAAGAAAATAATTGATTTCGCCCCGATGGGGCTTTGTGGGTTTGGCATTTCATAAACCCCAGCGCTATGCACCGGGCTAACGATTCGCGCACCATAGATGCATAATCCATAATTTCATTAATTTTACAGCCAAAATCAGGAGAATGAATAAACCAGGCACACTTTTGAGAACCTTTGCCAGGATATGTGGTATTGCAGGCATTCTTATGTATTTGATCTACCTTTTTGTGAACGTTTTCCCACAGCTTTTGAATGAAGCACATCCGAATACTACATCAGACGCTTCCCTGCTTGGGTTTTTACTTTTAGGGTATTTGTTTGCCTGGTTCAGGGAGAACGAAGGCGGCATCATGCTGATGTTTCTGACTGTGGTCCTTGGTTTATCTTATTACTACCAGGATCCATCATTGAACCTGATGCTCACTTTGCTTGTTTGCATCCCCCTGCTGGCAAGTGGTTTACTATTTTATCTGTATCACCGTAAAAATATAAATCATGAAGGAAGCCCTGAATAAAAAGATCCGGGAGGCGGCATCAAAGATCAAAGAAGCCCGACATGTGACAGCCTTCACCGGGGCAGGCATTTCTGTTGAGAGCGGGATCCCTCCTTTTCGCGGTGAGAATGGCATCTGGAATAAATACGACCCCATGATCCTCGACATTCATTATTTTATGGAACATCCCGCTGAGTCGTGGCAAGTGATCAAAGAAATATTTTATGATTTCTTCGGTAAAGCAGAAGCAAACCGTGCCCATCTTGTGCTCGCTGAAATGGAAAAGAGCGGATTATTAAGCGAGGTGATCACCCAGAATATCGACAACCTCCACCAAAAAGCCGGCAGCACTGTTGTTCATGAGTTTCATGGAAATTCAAGGAACCTGATCTGTACAAAAAGCGGAGAATTGCTTCCTGCTGACCATGCCGACCTGGATGCCCTCCCTCCTATTCATCCGGCTACCGGAGGCCTGTTAAAACCCGATTTTATATTTTTTGGTGAAGGCATTCCACCTGAAGCATACCAGGCATCAATCCAGGCTGCCAGAAATTCAGATATCTTTCTTGTGATCGGCACTACCGGAGAAATCATGCCGGCCAGCCAGATACCTTTCATGGCCAAGGAAAACGGGGCGTACATCATTGAAGTGAATACGGAAGAATCAAATTATACCAGCAGGATCACAGATATCTTTCTACAGGGAAAAGCGACAGAAATAATGAATCTTTTGGCAAGGGAGATGCAAATAAACTGAGAATTCAAAAAAGATAGCTACCACTGCAAAGCCGAAACAGCAGCTAATATGTCTTTATAGGCAGTTTTGCACCTTAAAATCTATGGTGATGGTGCACTGGATCCAATCTTTGTAAGCCTCAGGTTTACCTGCTCAACAGAAATGTTTTCTGATGCAGTAGTTGACTGGAACTTCAGTCTGACCTTATCTCCCTGCTTAATCATAATCAATCCGGTAGTTGAGCAATTGGCATATTCGCCGCCCGTCTGGAATTTATGACGAAAAAAGACAGAAACAACCGGGTTATCATTAAGGAAAGCCTGACCAGTAACTACAACAGACGAGGATATTGAGGACAAGGTAGTACTGATATCAATGGTATAATAGCTGGCTACATCTGCAACACCCCCAATACACTCCAGGTAATCCCCCTTTATAGGATCGGCAACATAGTCGAATTTAGGACCAAGCACCCCCTTTGTTGAACTTATCCATGGTGTCCATGAAGTATTGACAATATTATAGTTTGTTCCTCCCTGATAAACGTTTGCCTCATACATTTCCGCAAAATTATCGATATCCAGAGAGAAGATAGATCCGCTACGGCTGAATATTGCCCAACGGTTTTCGGTTCCAGCCGAATAATACCATAAGCCTCTTAATATATCAGGATGATCCGTATTTGATCCATCATAGCATATGATCAAGCCGTCTGCCGGATAATTTCCAGCCCCAAGAGCCGCATTCATAGCAGGTGCAATTATGTTACCTTCAACATCTTTATCCAGATATACATACGGAACCAAAAGACCTGAGCTATCACTTCTTATTTCCAGCATGGCACTTTATAATACTACCCGGAACTAAGACCACTGGTTAAGTGTTAAATTTGATAACTTTAAACCAG
>JABMQZ010000190.1 GCA_013202965.1 Bacteroidota bacterium
CCTACAACCTGGAATGCCTCCCCAAGCCCTCTTTTACTCAGATGTCGCAAAAATGAACGCCATTGCGCTTTTCACCAATTCAATCTAAATTTCCCCGGACACTACTATTTCTAATTTCTGATATCTGATTTCTAATTTCTGATTTCTGATATCTGATTTCTGATTTTCCGCCTGAGCTAAGCTCTCCAAAGGCGGGCAAGCAGGCAGTGGCAATCAGTATGCTTGATGTTCGAAGGGGATGTTCGAAGTGGATAGAAGATAGAAGAAGTAAAAAAAAACCACACAAAACAGCTTTAAAACCAACTACTCCCATCCCAGCAATGCGTACAAAGCTTCTCTTTGGGAAGTCCGATGGCCTCAACGAGATCATTGAGCTTCTGATATTGCAGTGTGGTCACCCCAATCCTTTCCCTGATCTTTTCAATCATCGCATAGTACCTGTCGGTACCGGGTGTGGCATATTCATCCAGATGCTTATCATGGGCACCTTCCAGATCCAGGATGGCTTTCCTCCCTGCCAGGTCAAGCGTGGAACGGGAGCGTGAGAAATTCAGGAAATCACAGGGAAAAATCAGGGTTGGACAGGCCGGCCTGACATGGATCTCCTTAGCCCCGTATTCAAAGAGGATCCCAACATTGTCTTTGAATTGCGTCCCCCTGACAATAGAATCATCACAAAAGGCGATCTTCTGGCCTTCGATCAGTTTTTTAACAGGGATCAGTTTCATTCTTGCAACCAGGTCACGGACCTCCTGATTTTGTGGCATAAAGCTTCTTGGCCATGTAGGTGTATATTTTACATAAGCACGTTTGTACGGAATTTGCTTTTCATTGGAATATCCAATGGCATGCGCAATTCCGGAGTCGGGAATGCCGGAAACAAAATCCACTTCTTCTTTATCATTTTTTGCAAGTGAAGCTCCGCAACGGTACCTGCAATCCTCTACATTGATGTCTTCATAACATGAACTCGGATATCCGTAATATACCCAGAGGAAGGCACATATCTGCATTTTGTCAAAAGCTTTTTTGCGTTGCTCCCAAGCTTCTGCAGTGGCCAGAATGATCTCCCCCGGACCTAAATAATGTTCGGTCTCGAAACCAAGATTTGTAAAAGAACTGGTCTCTGATGCAAAAGCGAAGGCACCTTCTTTCTTTCCAAGTATAATGGTGGTTCTCCCAAGCTTATCCCTGGCTGCATACACCCCTTCTTTTGAGAGAATGAGCATGGAGCAGGATCCTTTCAATCTGTCATAAACATTTTCAATGCCTTTTTCGATGCTTTCTTCTTCACATATGAGCATGGCCACCAGTTCGGTAGCATTGGTTCCTTCAGGACCGACCTCCGAGAAAGTTCTGTGGTTTTTCAAGGCTCTCTGCGTGAGCTCTTCAAGGTTAACGATCTTGCTCACCGTTACAATGGCAAACTCACCCAGGTGAGATTTGATGATGATGGGCTGGGCCTCAAAGTCGCTGATCACGCCGATCCCGCTTTTTCCATGAAATTCCTTCAGCTCCGACTCAAATTTAGTCCTGAAATAAGAATTTTCAAGGTTGTGGATGCCCCGCTTGATGCCAACATCATTGATCACGGCCATGCCGCCCTTTTTTGTTCCCAGGTGTGAATGGTAATCTGTTCCATAATACAGATCTGTGACGCAATCTGTTTTTGATATGGTTCCGAAAAATCCGCCCATGTTTTATAATCTTTAAGATGAAAAAGGAGTTTACTAAAAGGAAGTAAATCTACAGGATTTTTCAGGTGGAGAAACACTATGTTCATAAATTGTGAAAAAAGGAACAAAAAAAGGATTCCCTGTAATTTCAGGAAACCCTTTTTATCCTCCGAAGGAGGGAAATGCTATTCAACGATCATCTTGCCGGAAACGGCATCAAGGCCTGTTGACAGTGTGTAAATGTATATTCCGCTTTCAAGCATAGAAGCATCAATGCTGAGTTTGTGCTGTCCTTTGCTGAAGACGCCGAAGTTTACAGTTTGAACTTTTTGTCCGAGCAGGTTGCTGATCTCCAGTTGAATGCCGGCTGCTTCGACAAGGGTCATGTTCACGTAAGTGAAGTCTCGGCATGGGTTCGGATAGTTTTTTGAGATACTGATTATTTCCTGCTCAACTTCCGGAGTTGAAACATAGATAAAATCTTCATCGGTGATCACAAAGTCATCTACATACCTGAACGAAACCGGTTGGATATTGTCATCAGGATCCATGATCTGGCAAGCAAACGGGATCTCATAATTTCCCGCACCATCATCAAAAACATAGTATGATGCCGTGGCCATCCATGACTGCCACATGATGGAAGTAAATAAGCTCACGTTATACATTTCTGTATACATCATGTCTGCCACCCGGTAGCCCATACAATAGATATCGGGAGCGGTGTTGTCATCCACATTTTCTATCCTGGTATTCTGCCATGAGAAGAAAAGTTTCGAAGCATCCGGCGTAGTTGAGATGTAGGGGCGCAGGTCTTCCCATATTTCGCTTCCTGTACTGCCGGGGAAAATACCCCTGAAAGTATAAGGACGGGTCAGCGTATCTGCGAACCAGGTATTCATTCCGTCATAGGAGGCGGCATGGATAAGCGCGATCATTCCACCGCAGCCGGGGTAGCCTTCAATGGAAGTGTATAAGGTCCAGGTGCCGCTACCCAGCCCAACTACAAACGACAGGTGAGGATTGCCTTGCATGTCAACTGCCAGAGCAATATTGAATGCAGTAGTGAATAGTAATTCTTCTCTGTCGGGGATGGGTGGTTCATACAACAATTCAAGTAATTCATCTGTCAGGTAATTAAGTACTGCCGGTAAGCCGTCAGGTCCACCCAGTTGCACGGTATATGGTCCGTCCCAATTATCACCGCCATCAGTTGTTTTAAAGAGGACCGGGTAATACGCTCCCTCTGCCAGTTCATTAAAGCCATTGTTGGTGAGCATGGCCATATATCCTGTCTGTCCGTCGGGATGGAAAGCAATTTTCTGGCTGGGAATGGTAACATCAGCTCCACCACCTGTGATATCAAATTCAATCAGTTCCTGCTGGTAATCAAAGAGTGAGGTCACGTCATCATAATAACCGGATGTATAAACAAGGTAACCGGTGTAATTGGCAAAAAAGCCTTCGACGAGTGAGGGTTCATAGGAAATGGCCTGTCCGTCAGTGGTAATATGGAAGGCATCCGGTACACTGAATATATATTCATCTCCCGGAGAAGAATAACCCATATTGGTGGGTGTGGTTGGGTTAACTGCAGTCAGCGGATTGGTTCCCCAGCCATATCCTCCCCAGCTTGCGCCATTGCTTGCGTCAAGAACCGGGGCAAAAAGACTCATGATGGCATTGTTAGGGTCAGTATTTCCATCCGGATTATAAATTACGACCTGTGGATAGCGGGCATTTCCATTGGCGACACCTGTTGGGTAGTTGTTTGGATCCCATACCTGCTGGTCGATTTCAAAAGTGGCTCCGTTGTCGATGGAAACATCATATGCCAGGTATCCTGTTCCCGGAGGATTGAGCATACGGTGAATAAAGGCCACGCTGCCAATGTTATTATCGGCCCACATATAAGTACGGCTACCGCCACACAGCCCAAAGGCATTGCCTGCATTACCAATTTCCCTGATGGTAACCACTTTGGCAGAATTGCCTGCAGTATAATCAGGTTTTGGCGGTTTTACGTTTGGTGAAGGAGTGTTAGTGCTTTGACCCTGTTCATTGTTTATCGGGGCAAAGTCTTCTCCAACATTCACCTTGAATTGCTGTGTCTGCTGGGCGTAGGTGAATAACGCAAACCCTGCAGCAAGTAAAAAGAGAAAAAGTTTTTTCATAATCAGTAGAATTATTTGGTTAGTGGCTATAAAGGTACAAAATTTTGCTATGTTTACTTAAGTAAAAAAAAATTAGTAACCCAACTCAACCCAACCCAACACCATCTGACAATAAATTCCTACTTTTACCCCCTATAAATAAAACAATAGCTCATGACACATTTGAAATATTTTCTGATCCTTGCTGTTGCAGTGCTCATTAGCTCATCCTGCCACAAGGATCCACCCAAGCAGTATGATGAAACCGACATGACAGTTACCTTTTACAATACTGAATTTTCTTTCGCCTCCTATTCAAACTTTATACTTCCTGATTCGACGGTTTTAAAAACCAATATTATGACAGAGAGTGAAGTTGCCAGTTTTTATAAGGACGATGGCATATCTGAACAAACACTTCGAATTCTGGAAGACCGTTTTACTGGTCTTGGGTATCATATTGTTGATTCCCTTGCACAGGCTGACTTCATTGCTCTGCCTACAATCTTAATGATGCAGAAGGATGAAGAAATCTGGTACAATCCTGGCTGGTGGTGGGGCTATCCCGGCTACGGCTGGGGTTGGGGCTGGGGTTGGGGCTGGAAAAGCACTTCATACTATTACTGGGGCTACCCCACTTATCCCTGGTATCCCGGTTATCCTGTTACGGTTAGCACGCAGAGCGGTACATTGATCTTTGAAATGATCGATGCCGAATCATATCGCAAGATACTGGAATGGAATGAACAAAACCCGGATCCCCCTCCGAATCCTGAGGATGTGCCTGTGCTTCATGTTAACTGGCAGGCATATATTGAAGGATATACTACGGATGATGGTGAATATAACAAGGAAAGGGCTCTGAGGGGAGTGGACGAAGCATTTAGCGTCACCCTACCTTGGGAAATAAGGATCATTAAAACTTACGAAAATGAAAAAGACAATCATTATAGCACTTATATTACTGGCATCTTTCGGAACAGTTTTTTCGCAAACTATCTTTACACTTGGCTATGAGCCGGCCACACCCATAGGTGAGATGAAGGATTTTATAGGAAAGACAAGTTTTCGCGGCCTGAGTGCATCAGCAAACTGGTTTCTGGGGAAGAAGATCACGCTTGGTGCGACCGTACAGTGGACCGGATTTTATGAAAAGCTTGACCGTGCAACCCTTGAAGTTGACGGGGGTGCAATAACATCTACGGTCTGGAAGGAATTTTATATCCTGCCTCTATATGTGAATGCCAAATACCACTTTCTGGAAGAAGGCATGTTTTTACCCTATGCCGGATTGAGTGCAGGGGTCTCATACATTGAACAGCTGGCACAGGCCGGAACCTATGAATTCACAGAAATAAACTGGCGTTTTGGTCTTGCTCCGGAAGTAGGCACCCTTATCCCCATGGGTATTGAAAAAACCTGGGGCTTTAACGTGATGCTGCGCTACCAGATGGCTTTCTATAATGAGTTTGACATCAACCTTCTGCAATACCTGAATTACAGCTTTGGGGTGTATTGGAAACTCTATCCACGGGGGGAAAGATATTAAGGATCAGACGGGAAGAGGGGAAGAGGAACAATACTGCTGCAATCCGCCCACCGCCCAAGAGCTTGTCCTGAGCTTGTCGAAGGGCCCACCACCCAGATGCTTATTTTCTCCAATTAATTTTAAATATTTGTTTTTTATCGAGAAAAATATTGTATCTTTGCTCTACTCTTCGGATAATATCCGGATCGCGAACAAAAAATCTTTATAAGGCCTGTTCTGAACTAAAATTTAATGTTATGAAGAAACAGGGCTTAATTTCTATTATTATATTTCTGTTTGCTGTAGGCACAGTTTTCCCTCAGGTTGGCATCAATAAATCCGGCTTAGAACCTGTGGCTAGTGTTAAGTCAAGTTTCTAGTTTCGGGTAAAGTGTTTTTAACTTTATTCTGGCATCCTTTGCCGTAAACTGCCAGTTGATTGTTGCTTTCATATTATTTCTGGACTCACACCAAG
>JABMQZ010000191.1 GCA_013202965.1 Bacteroidota bacterium
ATTAATAAATACCTGTATCGTGATTTCGCTTATGCACATCATGGCAATAAATTTTATTATACAATTCGTAGTGAGTACAATTGTACAGCAAAAACCAAAAACTACGAAAATATGAAAAAGCTAGTAACACTTTTACTGATTATTCCAGGACTTACACTGACAATAATCATTGCAACAAGTTGTACCAAGGAAGGCGAACAGGGCCCTCCGGGAGAGAATGGAATTGATGGTACCAGCGGTACCGCAACCTGTGTCCAGTGCCACAGCAACGATCAGGTGCTGTTTGCCAAAAGCAATCAATGGGCACATTCCACACACGCCACTGGCGGAAATTATGAGAGAAATGAAGGCGAATGTGCTATTTGCCACACAAGCCAGGGATTTTTAGGTTATAATGTATCGGGTGATTATGACCCTGAATTAGAAGGTTCCTTTATTTCGAATCCAAATCCACCAAACTGTTACACCTGTCACAACATTCACAGTGCTTACACAGTGGAAGATTACTCTTATACCGTAACTGACCCTGTTGAACTAAGGAACACTGGTAAAGCGACCTTCGATTTTGGTAGTGCAAACCTGTGTGCAAATTGTCACCAGGGCCGTACTGTTGATCCTATGCCAGTTGTAGGTGGTAATTCTATCGTTGTTACATCATCACGTTATGGCGTGCACCACGGCCCACAAGGAAATACAATAGCAGGTATGGGACTGTTTGAACCTGGCACAGGTTACTATAATCACCCACACTCCGATATTGAAAATACTTGTGTTACCTGCCATATGGCAGAGCCTTATGGAGCACAAGCTGGTGGACATACAATGAATCTGACGTATGAATATCATGGACACGATGTGATAAATCCTGCCGGATGTATAGCTTGTCATCCCAATGAAGATGATTTGGCCGCAAAAATTGAAGTTACCCAGGAAGAAATTCAGGTTTTACTTGATGAGCTTAAATTACTTCTTGATGCTACTGGTATAACTGAAGATGGAAGCGACAGCTCAATCCCTGGAACCTATGCTCCTGAAGTTGCTGGCGCTTGTCTGAATTACAAAGCTCTAACTGAAGACAGAAGTCTTGGCATTCACAATCCAACCTATATTACTAAGGTATTGGTAAGCTCAATTGAGCTTCTTCAGTAAATAAAACATCTATTTACAAAAAAGGCTTCAGTTTGAGATTGAGGCCTTTTTTAATTTAAAAACATAAAAATACTGAAATATGAAGATAATCAAAACTTTACTGCTTTTTGCCTTGGCAGGGGTCATCCTCTGCTCCTGCGAATATGAATGGATCCAGCCGGAAAAAACTCCGGTTCCGGAAAATGTTAGTTTTTCTGCTGACATCATCCCTATTTTCGATAAAGGTTGTAACCTCGGTGTTTGTCATGGAGCAGGTGCTACCCCACCGGAACTCAGCCCGGCAAATGCATATCAATCACTGATAGATGGCGCATATGTTAACACCGAGACACCAGAAGCCAGCATCCTGTATAATACCATGGAAAGCGGTTCTATGCAAACCTATACAGATCCCGGGGACGAAGAGATCGTTCTCGCATGGATCAAGCAAGGTGCTAAAAACAACTAATTATTATTCATAAAACTCAGAGCATGAAAACACTACATACATTCATCTTCATTTTGTTTCTCATTCCGGGATGTATCATCGCCCAGGAAACAAAAGTAAAAAGCAAACCTGTAAGGGCTCCTTTTGGATGTCCAACAATCATCGATCATCAAACCGTATATATTCCAACTGCTAAAACACTGGAGTTTGTGATTGAGCATCGCTTTGGTAAAATTGAGAATATTTCAAACCTTTTCGGGATCTATGGTTCATCAAATATCCGGCTCGGGGTGAATTACAGCATCACTAACAAACTGTCGGTAGGTTTCGGAACAACCAAATACCGCAAGCTGCAGGATTTCAGGATCAAGTATAACATTTTTGAGCAAACAAGGGACGATAAGATACCAGTGGCCATAACAGCCTATGGTAATATGGGAATTGATGCCAGGGCAGAAAGCTATTTCGGTCAAAATTATAAATTCACCAATCGCCTGTCATATTTCACGGAATTGATCGTAGCACGGAAATTTACAGATTGGCTTTCAGTTCAAATTTCCGGTAGTTTTTCCCATATCAACCGGGTTGACTCCCTGATGGAACATGATAAGATTGGCATTTCCTTCTCCGGAAGGGCCAGGATCACCGGACAATCTTCAATTATTTTTAATTACGGGATCCCTCTGAAAATAAACGGGATACAGGAGCATGTCACCCTGACGAACCCCCCTAAGCCTAATTTCGGGTTTGGATGGGAGATCTCTACAAGCACCCATGTGTTCCAGATCTTTGTATCGTCATCCACTGATCTTTCACCGCAATACACCATGATGGAAAATCAAAACGACTGGCTGAACGGAGACCTGTTCTTTGGATTTACCATTACACGATTGTGGAACTTCTAAACAAAGGATATTATGATGGCATTATTTTAGTTTATAAATATATAATTAAATAGATACTTAAAACTGAGAATATGAAAACAAGAACATTCAACAATCTGCTAAGCCTGGCTACTGTTTTGGTGATGGCATTTCTATTTATGGCCTTTATCACCCCCCAGGATCAAAAAAAAGGTGAAGCATGGGATATCCCATCAAAGTATATGAAAATGGAAAATCCATATGCTGATGATGCCGGACTGGTCAAGATAGGCAAAATGCTTTACAGTAAACATTGCAAATCATGTCATGGCAACAAAGGCCTTGGTGATGGCCCGAAAGCCAAGCAACTGGAAACACTCGCCGGAGATTTTTCTTCTGAAGACTTTCAGGCAGCCACCGACGGAGAATTGTATTATAAATCAATTATTGGGAGAGATGAAATGCCTAATTATGAAAAGAAAATTACTGATGAAGAGGACAGATGGGCAATCATAAACTACTTGAGAACATTGAAATAGTTTGGTGCATTCCATGGTGCCGTTTTAATATAAATGGCACCCTTTTTTCCTTAATCAATTATAAGCCATGAGAAGATCTCTGTATTTAACTGCCTTACTTTTTATCGTTATCCTTCTCTTACTGCAACATCAGTCGATATCTTCTCAAACAGCTGTTGAAGAACCTCAAAGAGTGTATGAATTTCTCGATGATAACCAGGAATGCCTGAAATGTCATGGGCAGGCATATTATTATTACTACAACGACTGGATTGAAAGGGATGTAAAAGAAAGGATGAATCCATACCGCATTGTTGATTCTGCACAATTTTATGAATCCAATCACTGGAATTTCAGATGTATCGACTGCCATTCAGAAGATTATTCAGACTTTCCCCATCCGGGTGAACTGCGCATGGAACCAAAATACGAATGCATTGATTGTCATGGCGGTGACGAAGATTATGCACAATACAATTTTGAAGGAATTGAAGAAGAATTCCATAAAAGTGTTCATTCCTCAAAACACTCTGCTGACTTCACCTGCTGGATGTGTCATAATCCTCACACTTATGAGATCAATGCAAGATCGAATGAAAATATGAAGGAATTTATCCTGTATGATAATGAGATCTGCCTGAGTTGCCATGCTGATGTTTCAAAATACCAGCTTCTTACAAATCTGGATAATCCAAACATACTGGATAAACACGGATGGCTCCCAAATCAGGGACTTCATTTTAAGAATGTAAGATGTATTGAGTGTCATGCGGAAAGTAATGAAATACTTGTTGCACACAATATACAACCCAAGGAAAAAGCAGTTAAACGTTGTGTCGACTGTCACTCCAAAAACTCTTTGCTACTGGCTTCATTGTACAGATTGCAGTTTACTGATGAGCGGTCAATTGCCGGTTTCACAAATGCAGCGATGCTGGAAGAAGCCTATATCATTGGAGCAAACAGGAATTATTATCTGAACAGATTGAGCATTGGCTTGTTTGGCCTGGTCCTCATCTTTATTTTAATTCATGCAGTTCTGCGCATGACCCTTAAACACTCATAGTCATGGAAGGAAAGTTATACCTTTATCCGGTTTGGGTCAGATTATGGCATTGGTTGAATGCTATGCTGTGCTTATTGTTGATCATTTCCGGAGTAAGCATGCAGTATTCCGATCCGCAATATCCATTAATACGGTTCGACTGGGCAGTTAGCATTCATGATATAGCCGGAATTATTTTATCACTCAGCTATCTTTTCTTCATTCTGGGAAACCTGTTAACACCTAATGGGAAACAGTACTTGTTCAGGTTGAAAGGCTACTTCCGGAATATAGCCAAACAGGCAAGGTATTATGCATTTGGAATATTTAAAGGGGAAGACCCTCCATTTGCTATAACAGAAGACAACAAATTCAACCCCTTGCAAAGATTCAGTTATGTTTTCATTATGTACGTGTGTATCCCGGTCATTGTGATCACCGGCTGGTACCTTCTCTATCCGGAATATTTCCTGCACGACATTTTTGGCAATCGCGGGCTACATATTACTGATATCATCCATGTTGTAATGGGATTTTTAATTTCGCTGTTTTTTGTGGTACATGTTTATTTCTGCACCATTGGCAAAACCCCCTTGAGTAACTACCGCAGCATGTTCAACGGATGGTATGAAAAGCATTGATCTCTAACCTAAGAAGACAAGCATTGTGGAAAAGAACAAGAAAAATACGCCCAGGCGGGAATTTCTGCGAACAGGATTACTGGCCGGAGCAGGTGCTTTTGCAGCAGGAAATCTACTCTCTTCCTGCAGTGAAAGTTCAAAATCAGGGAAAAAGCTAAAGTTACTGACCCCTGACGGAAAACTCGTAGAAGTTGATGCCTCCGATATCAAGCCTTCTGAAGAGTATAAACTGCAGGCCAGGGAAGGCATTCCGGGCAGAAAGTTCGTAATGGTTATCGACCTGGCTAAATGTAACAATGCACGAAAATGTGTCGAGGCCTGCCAGGAAGGTCATCATCTCCCGACAAATCATGAATACATGAAAGTATACATGATGCAAGATTCAGATAAATCAGCACCTTACTGGTTTCCAAAGCCATGCTTCCAATGTGACAACCCGCTCTGTGTAAGTGTTTGTCCGGTAGGTGCAACCTACAAGCGCACCGATGGCATTGTGCTGATAGATCATGACCGTTGCATTGGTTGCAAGTTTTGCATGACAGGCTGCCCCTATTCAGCAAGGAATTTTGCATGGGAGGATCACGAGGAATATGATGGAAGCATTGTGTATAACCCTGAAAGCAGTGTGCCCGGACAGGAAGGCACTGTTTCAAAATGCGTTTTTTGTGCCGATCGCCTGCGGGAAAACAAACTTCCTTATTGTTTGCTTGCCTGTCCTATGGGCGTGATCTATTTCGGGGATATTGATGAGGATGCAGTAACCAACGGGTCTGAAACTGTAGCCTTCAGCGAACTGATCAGGGATAGAAGCGGATACAGATATCTTGAAAGTCTGGGCACCAGGCCGAGTGTTTACTATCTTCCACCTGTAAACAGACAATTTCCGATAGAACGGGGCTACGATGGCCTTGATGAGGAGATCAAGGATAGATACAAGGATACTCCATACGCTAAAGAGAGGGGATAAAAGATGGAAACAATAAACAGTGCAAGCACAGAAAAACTAAGGGAGTTCCGTTCACAGATTGAAAGGCCAGGGATGAGATCCATTATCTGGATCATTTTTCTCACTTTACTTATCTTGTGGGGGATCTATGCTTTGTATATACAGATAAGCGGGGGTCATGTCGTAACCGGAATGCGTGATAATGTAGTGTGGGGTATCTATATTGTCAATTTTATCTTTTTTATGGGGATCAGCTATGCGGGTGCCCTTATTTCTGGCACCTTGCACCTCTTCCGAACTTCCTGGAGAAAACCAGTCATCCGCATGGCGGAATTTATAACGATCATTGCCCTCTTTATCGGGCCACTGTACATATTATTATGTATAGGCCGTCTCGACAGGCTGTCTTTTCTGGTGTTATTCGGGAGGATACAATCGCCGATCACCTGGGACGTAATCGCAATCTCCACAGATATATTCGGCTGTCTGATCTTCCTTTACCTTTCAGTCCTCAGGGATATTGCAGCTTTACGCGATTTTACGGAATTGAAGATCCCGAAATGGCGTAAAAAATTATACCGTATCCTTGCCCTGGGTTATACCGGCACCCAGGAACAACAAGTGAGGCTCAAGCGCGCTACAGACATCATGGCTGGGATGGTTATTGCCATCGCTATTATCGTTTATTCAGTATTGGCATGGATCTTCAGTGTAACCCTGCAACCCGGATGGCACAGCACCATCTTCGGGCCTTACTTTGTAATTGCAGCTGTTTACTCCGGAACCGGTGTACTTATTATTGCCATGTGGTTATTCAGGAAAATCTATCATCTGGAAAAACATTTAACCCGGAAACATTTTATAAATATTGGTGTACTGATGCTGGTGCTGGCAGCATTTTTTGGCTATTTCACTTTCAGTGAATACCTGACGAAATGGTATGGATCACAAAAAAACGATGAGCAACTCATACACCTGCTGATGGATAAATATTTCATTCTATTCATTTTATCCAACTACCTGGGGGTGCTCATGCCACTGATCGTGGTGGGAATCCCAAAATTCAGGACAATCAACATGATCACCATTACGGCAGTAGTAGTGGTGATAGCATTATGGATCAATCGCTATCTGATCGTGGTGCCAACACTTGAGTCACCCTACATTCCCATACAGGATTTCAGACCTGAATGGATCAGCTATTCCAGTACATGGGTGGAGTGGGTTTTAACCCTTGGTGGCCTTGCTGCATTTTGCCTTTTCTTTACCCTTGGCGCAAGATTTATCCCCATCATTTCTATTTCGGAAGACCAAGATAGAAAAGGGGAAATTCTTTAAGCAATGAATGAAACGTATAAAGCTTTCTTTGCCATGAAAAAACCAGGAATAAATATCAGTCTGATCCTTTTGATCTTCACCCTGACAATCACCGGGCTTAGCGCCCAAAATACTGAGCCGGCAGATATTTACCTCGAATTCAGCACCTGGAAATATAACGACATGAGCAGGTCCCTGGTAGTGAAAATCAGTGCTGCAAATGATGATGGTGAATTCTTCCTTGCAGGTACTCTGGTGAAATTTTTTGTTGTGGACAGGGAAAATGAGCTTGCTATTGGGGAAGCCTTCTCCGGAGAAGATGGCTTGGCTGTGTTGAATATACCTGATGCTACGGTCACTTTCCCAAAAGATGAAGACGGATATATTTATTTTATAGCACGATTTGAAGGAAATAATGCTTTCCTGGAAACGGAAGAAGAGCTTCTAATCAGGGATGTGGTCATCAGCTTAAGTTTTGAAGAAAATGAAGGCGAAAAGCTGGTGTATTTTGAGGGGATTATCATTGGCCCTGAAGAGAATTGGCCCCTGGCCGATGACGATCTGTTTTTCTATATTCCGAGGATGTTCAGCGATATGAAGATCGCCGAAGGATGGTTTGAAGAAGACGGGACAGGCTATATTGAGTTTCCCACAACTATCATCGGTGATTCTCTCGGAAAAGTTTTACTTATTTCCCGGCTGGAAGATCATTATGATTACGGAAATGTGGAAGTCAGTAGTGAAATCAACTGGGCCATTCCAAAAAAACTACTAACGGCAGAGGGTCCGGCCCGTGAACTTTGGACTCCCATTGCCCCATTGTGGATGATCATTACCCTTATTATCATGCTTAGCGGTGTTTGGGGTCATTATATTTATGCCATCGTCCAACTCATTAAAATTAGAAGATCAAAAAAATGATATTTCAGGTAATGGATTACCGAAATAAATATTATAATTATTACATTTGCCAGTCTTAAAGAAAATTTGATGAACAAGAATATTCGGGATACAAAGCACAAGAACAAACTCTGGCAGTTTCCATGGGGATACAGAGAAAGTTTTCTGATCGCTTTTTTTCTTTTACTCTCCGGTTTCCTGATTGACCTGATTGATGGCGGAGGCGTTAGAATGCCTGCCTGGCCGGTAAACATCGCCATCATTATCATCTTCATCATATATTTTATACTCATACATTATCTGGTTAAACACCCCATTGTAAAATGGCTGTCGAGCACTCCGGCTGCCATTGCAGCTATCAGCACCTTCACGTTGATGGTTCTCCTGCTCGGTTTTATACCCCAAACACCTTCCCCGGCTGATCCTTCCCTTCTTGATAGCCTTGGGCTTACGAATGTTACCAGCAGCTGGCCGTACCTGATGAGTGCACTGTATTTGCTGGTCGTTCTGGGCTTTACCATTGTACGCAGGTTTAAATCCTTTACGATAAAGAATATCGCTTTCCTGCTAAACCATATCGGTCTCTGGATCGTGGTTGTAACTGCCTCACTCGGATCATCTGATATGTGGCGGCTTAGCATGGGCCTGGAAACCAGGCATCCTTCTTATACTGCATTTGACAGTAAAGGACAGGGCTATAATATGGGCTTCGGCATGATCCTCCTTGATTTCAACATTGAAGAGTATCCTCCGGAAGTAGGTCTTATGCATAACAGGGACCATACCCTAAAACTTGAAAAAGGCGGTAAGCTTGCTACGGTGAAAGAAGGAACCACAGATATACTGGATCATTACACCCTGACATTTGAAAAATACATCCCTTTTGCCCGGAAATACGGTGATAATTATGATACTACCAGCATTGCCGGTGGAGCTCGTGCCGTATATATCATTGCAAAAGACGAGCGCAACGGAAATACAGCAGAAGGCTGGGTATGTGATGGCAGCTATGCCATACCGGCTGATTACTTAATTTTGAATAAAGAACTGTCAGTTGCCATGACCCAACTCAGGCCTAAGAAATACAGTTCCGATATCAGGATTTATCACTCAATGGATGAATATGAGGATTTTTACATTGAAGTGAACAAACCTGTCACGATCGATGGCTGGAAAATTTATCAGACAGGTTATGATGAGCCCATGGGAAGGTGGTCGGAAACGAGCATTATCGAGCTGGTCAGGGATCCATGGCTGCCGGTGGTTTATATTGGCATTTTTATGATCCTTTTCGGCACACTGTACCTTATCTGGATGGGAAAAGGTAGAATTAAAACAAAGAAAGCATGACCTGGTTAGAATTTCCAACATATATATTGCTGACATCAGTTTTCTGGCTGCTGGCCCTCGTGCTGTTGCTTACTCCTAAGAGATCAGTGTTTCATAGCCTGAAGGGGGTCTTCCTTTTCCTTGGATGGGCATCGATCATTGTCTTTACCATTGGCCTTTGGATCAGCCTCGAACGCCCACCTTTCCGCACCCTGGCAGAAACACGCCTCTGGTATGCAGTTTTTATTTCAACCATAGGTATTGTACTTTATTACCGGTGGCGACTTCCCTTGATGCTGGCCTACACCTTACTGATGGCAATATTGTTCCTTTTCCTGAACTACCTTAACCCGGACACCTTCGACAAAACCCTGATGCCGGCCCTGCAGAGCCCGTGGTTTATTCCGCATGTAATCGTGTACATTATCGGTTACGCATTCCTGGGTTTTTCTTCCCTCATAGGAGTATATGGCCTTTATCTTTACTATAAGGGAAAGGAAGTTGACCGAACCCTGCTGATGGCAGATAACATTGTTTACATCGGTTTTGCCTTCCTCACCTTCGGCCTGCTTTTCGGTGCTTTATGGGCCAAGGAAGCCTGGGGCCACTACTGGACCTGGGATCCCAAGGAAACCTGGGCCTTCCTGACCTGGCTGTCATACCTGCTCTATATCCATTTCAGGATACGCAAGAAACAATCCCCGAAAACTGCATTATGGATTATTGCATTGGCCTTTGTGGTGCTGCTGATATGCTGGTTCGGCATCAACTATCTTCCATCTGCACAGTCAAGCGTGCATGTTTACTCCTCGTGATATAAAAGATCATATCACACGATCCCTTTATTCTTTCCCGACCACTTCGTCAGGATTCCTGTAGGAGAAGTATGGAAATGAATAGCCGCTTTTTTTTCATAAATTTGAGCATCTTTTCTTTTACAAAATGAACAATTATTAAACACATGTGCTTACTTATATATAAAAAGCAATTAAAAACCGTTTAATATATAATGGTTGAGGCACCTGCCACCGGGAAAGTAAAAGAAACCATCAGGATAAAAAACATGGTAAGCAATAGCTGCGTCCGGCTGGTGCGTGGATTTCTTGAAAGCACCGGTGTGAAAGTCAATGGAATCAAGCTTGGGGAAGCTGTTATCTTTTACAACCCACAGGAGATAAAGAGAAAAGACATCCTTCAAAAACTTGAATCTGAAGGCTTCCCGCTTATTATTGACAAGGATCTGATACTAGTTGAGGACCTAAAAACAGCGGTCATCGACCTGGTGCATCATTCCACCTTCAATGCCATGGTGAGAAATTCAGACTACCTGGTGGAGAGGTTTGCCGTTTCATACCAGTACCTGTCGGGCCTTTTTTCAAAACACCAGGGCATTACGCTCGAAAAGTATATCATCCTGCATAAAATAGAAAAAGTGAAAGAGCTGGTCATGGAAGACGAGCTCACACTCAGCGAGATCGCTTTTATGATGGGCTACAGCAGTTCGCAGTATTTATCTACCCAGTTTAAAAGCATTGCAGGAGTTTCGATTACAGCATTCAAGAAAGATCCTGCCAGGTATCGCAAAGCGCTGGAGGTACTCTCTTTTCAGTAAAGAATCCACCGTAGTACTCGGGGGCTTGGGAAAAGGCTCCAATGGTGCATGGAGTATTTCTTTCAACAAATTCTAAGTCCTCACAGCAAAGCCATAGAAACTTGACCACCCCTATAGAACGCGGTTTCTCACAGTGAAATGAAATTTTATACAATTTTTAGAGAATTTCATAACAGCCGGATTGGAAATTGGTGATAATATTGCGATATGAAATTATGACGGGAAGAGGAGATGAGGAGATGAGGGGAAGAGGAGATGAGGAGAAGAGGAGAAGAGGGGATGAGTTGGTAAACTTCACTTCCGTTAATCAAAATGAACAATTTAACAATTTAACA
>JABMQZ010000192.1 GCA_013202965.1 Bacteroidota bacterium
ATAATAATCATAAATAATGACAACATTTACAAGCAGCCTTCCTGAAGAATTGCTGGACAAACTCGACAAGATGGCTAAAAAGTTATCGACACCAAAGAACAGTTTGATCGAAAGGGCTTTACGTATCTATCTGGATCAACTCAACCGGGCAGAATATGTACGATCTTTTAAGCAAGCCGGCATGGATACTAACATCCTTGACATGGCTGAAGAAGGCATGGAAGACTATCTCAAACAAATGACCCCATGAAGCAATGTGAGATCTGGTACGCTGAGCTGAACCCTGTGAAAGGCAGCGAACAAAAAGGCCACAGGCCTGTGGTGATCATCAGCGGTGATCTGCTCAACAAATACCTGCCGATCGTCATAACTTGCCCGCTGACAACAAAAATCAAGGGCTACAAGGGAAATCTTATCATTGAACCCAATGACAGAAATGGATTATCGCAAAAATCAGAAGTGATGGTGTTTCACATTCGATCTATTTCAAAAGATCGCATGATAAAAAAAATTGGAAGCATTAGTCGCAAAGAACTTGGTTTGCTAAAACAAGGTTTGGAAGATATATTAAGATATTAAACAGCTTACGTTCCCGTTCGTGCGCATCTCCTTATGCATATCACCCAATTTGTTTGTAACCTCCCCCCCCCGAGATTGCCCGATATTCGAAGGTCATAATACTTGGTTCAATCTTATAGATCGTGCAATCATTACATCGATCCATCTTTTGTTCTCCTCCCCCCTCAGAGATCAGCGAAGGTAATCTCACCAGGAATTGCCCGATTGAGGAGATTGCCAGATATTCGAAGGTCTTAATTCTTCGTTCAATCTTATACATCGCGCAATCGCCACATCGACCCATCTTTTCTCCTCCCCAAAAGAGATCACCGCAGCTAATCTCGCTGTTCAGTTCCACTTCGTTGTTCGTTGTTCGTTGTTCGTTGTTCGTTATTCGGTCTTCAACCCGCCTTACCTGATCACCACAACAACACCCTTTTTCGTTTGAACACTTGTATTGTCGTATAATGCTACAGTATAGGATAAAGTCCATGCATAAACACCCATTGGGATGATTTCATTATGAATGCTTCCATCCCAGGCTTCATTTTGATCAGTGGTTGAGAAAACCAATTGTCCCCATCTATTGAAAATAGTTAAGTTGTATTCAATAATATCACATTCCAGGATGGGAATAAATACATCATTTTTGTGATCTCCGTTAGGAGTGAAAGCATTGGGAACAAAGACCTCACAATTAAAATTACCGAAATCAATATAGATAGAATCCACATCAAAGCCACAATTTCCTGTTACCATTACATAGTAAACTCCCTCCTCAGTAACAACAAAATACGAATTGCCTGAACCATCCTGCCATAAGTATGTAGCATCAGGAAAATATGCGTCGAGCATTAATTCTGAGCCATTTTGCAGAATGGTATCATTTCCCAGGAAAACAGATGGGATCATTTCAATGGTTAAAGCAGTAGAGATAATGCTATCACAACCAAATACAGATGCAAAGCTGTCTGTATAAATTCCGGCTTGATCGCGATATGTGTTTTCAAGAAAGATCGAGTCCCCTTCACATATGATCGTATCTACTTCAAAGGCATATACTTCATGTACCAATAATTGGGTTGAAGTAATGCTATCGCAACCCATTATTGAAACAGCAGAATCCAGATACATCCCTGCGGTAGTCTGGAATGCCCCCCCGGCAAAAAATGAATCCCCCTGGCAGATTGTCGCTTCAATATTAATATGAATTATTGAGTCAACAGTGAGTTCCGTAATGATGATACTATCGCATCCCAGGGTAGTGAGTTCGTAATCATAGAATGTACCACTCTGCGATTGCCATGCACCACCGGCCCATATGGAATCACCTGTACAAAGACTTAGGGGTATGATAAACTCAAATGTCTCGTTCACCGAAAGCATTGTAATCTCAGTACTGTCGCATCCTGATACAGAAGTGTATGCATCATAATATTCGCCTGGCTCCGATTGCCAGTTTCCCTGTATAAACATTGAGTCGCCATTGCATATAGCGGTTTCAATATAGGTTCTGAATGTATCCGATACGCTGAGATTTGTAATAATAATGCTATCACAACTAAACACTGAAGCAAGTGTATCAAAGTATGTCCCCGGATCACTTTGAAATGCACCTCCTAAAAAAATTGTCTGTCCCTGGCATATATTTGTATCATTTGTTATAGAACTTACAGGATGAACCGACACCATGATGGAATCCCTGTTCGTACAAGCAAAATTACTGGATACTTCAACCCAGAAAAGACCTGCTGTATCTGTTGTTATGCTTTGGGTGGTATCACCGCTCTGCCATAAATAACTGGCAGGATCCGGACCGGCATCAAGTGTGATATTAAACCCCATGCAAAATGAGGTGTCATTGCCCAGGTTTACTGCTGGTTTTTCATGTACAATCACAAGATGACTGGTACTGTCAGTATGGCCTTCGAAATAGGCAGTGAGGCTTACATTAAACATCCCGGCAGTTGAAAAAGAGTGGGTTGGATTGAATAGTGCAGAATAATTATTCATGCCTGAAGCGATATCTCCAAAGTTCCAGGATACTGAATTAGGTGGATGGGAACAGTCTTCATAAAATTGAGTTTCACTTCCAAAACAGGATATGTCATTATAGAAGTCAGCATTCAAATTAAAAAAGGATTGAATAAAAGGGGGAAGCCCCCAGCGTGATATCCTTCCATTAAGGAAAACGCCATTTTGCTGGTAATCACAATTTAGCCCATAGATGTTTGGCTCATTAATTACTCCTAAAAAACCAAATTCATTTTGTGCACAGTATATTTTTTTATCAGGACCAAGCTGGAGTGCTCCAAAGAAGTCCGGATATGATGCTATTTCGTTTCTCGAATCCAGAATTTCGCCGGGAGTGGATAAGCTGATATCGTATTGATAAATTTTAGTATCCCAGCCGGCCCAACTCCAGTTCGTCGTGTATAGTAGTTTGCTATTTGGTGAAAATCCAATCCCATAAGGGAATGGAGTATCGGAAAATCTGTCATCTCTTATCTGATTACTGACCTGGCCTGTTGAATTATCAAAATCAAATATCAATATGGTTTGTAAAGTATTATTTGCCATGACAAGCGTTTTGCCATCAGGGGAAACTTTCAGGTATCCTTTGGAGTTTACCATAAGGTCTCCAATGGTATCACCAACATTACTTATTACCGGATTTGAAACGCCCAGCTCATGTACCAGATATGCATAAAATAAATTGTTGTTCCATAAATGGGTTATGACCCAGGTGGCATTGTCGGTTCTATGTCCGACAGCAGTTACTTTTTCGCATACCGGCGTAACGAGCAAAATATTTTTTCTATCCCAGATGATATCCCCTAAACCACCATTTAATGACATGTCTACAACGGAATATCTAAGTCCGTATTCAAGATTATTTTCTTCTGCATCAACAGTAAAAATGTAGTATAAACTATCATGGGCCGGATTAGGAACAATGATTGCTGATTGTGTACTTGAATAATTACCCATAAGGCCTGTGCCATTGGGCATCACACTATGTGTATTATCCCATACCGTGGAACCATCGGAATAAAATAACAGTTCGCCATCTGAAGAGGATATTGCCGAGCATCCTTCCAATGTATTTATCTGACCGTTCATGAGTACCGTCGGTGCTCCACCGGAAAAATTTATTCCTGCGTTTTCCCCAAAGTACCAATTGTTTGCCTGGTTTTGAGAATGGGCAAATAATACAGTAAGCAATGTGTTTGAC
>JABMQZ010000016.1 GCA_013202965.1 Bacteroidota bacterium
CATTCGACAGGCAGGGAAACCGCCTGATGCCATTTATCAATCACGGAACCCCAAACACCCTTGATTATACCTGGGAACCACAATATATTGATGAATTTCCGGACATATACCACTGGGCGATCTTCGCTGACTACAATATGGATGGCAAAGCAGATTTATTCACGTACAATCCGGCAAGCCCGGGGATGATCGTGTACAAAAATACCTCCACGGATGAGCTTCGTTTCGAACTTGTGGTCTTTCCATATCTCACCTCCTGGTATGGGAGCGGTTATGTCAACATCCTGGTTACCTATGCAGATTACCCCGGCATCAGCGACCTCGATGGCGATGGCGACCTCGACATACTCACCTTCTGGGCCCTGGGCTCTTTTGTGGAAATGCATAAAAACCTTTCGGTGGAAACTTATGGGCATGCAGACTCCCTTATCTTTGAGCGCACAACCTGGTGTTGGGGGTATTTCGCAGAAAGTGAAGAATCAAACGATCTTTTCCTCGACACCTGTTTCGGTAGCAGGGATTATGACGCAGAGTACTTTCCTGCTCGCGACCGGCATACAGGATCTACTTTTCTGCTTACCGACCTGGATAACGATCAGGATAAAGACCTTCTCCTCGGGGATGTGGATTATCCCACCCTTATATATATGTTGAATGGCGGCGATCAGCAAGAAGCGGTCATCACATTTTACGACCACGCTTTCCCGCATGAAAATGACCAGGTAAGGGTATTCTCAATGCCTGTTGCGGCACTGATCGATGTAAACAACGATGGCGTTCGCGACCTCCTCGTTTCTCCTTTCGATCCCAGCCCTTTTGTATCCATGAATTTCAGCAGTGTCTGGTACTACAGTAACGATGGCAGCAATGAATACCCGGACTTCAACCTCAGAAACAAACGATTCCTGCAGGAGCATATGATTGATGGAGGTTCGGGCGCCTACCCGGCCTTTGCAGATATCAACCTCGACGGAAATTACGATCTTATTATCGGGAACTATGGCTATTATAAGTCTTCCTGGTATGATGATTATATGGTGTTGCACTCTGAATATGCCAGCCAGATCAGCCTTTTCATAAACTCAGGAGAAGCTGACAAGCCTCAGTTTGAATATGAAACCGCAGACTTCGGATTGGTCGGGGAAATGAACATCAGGGGTGCATACACTGCCTTTGGGGATATTGACACGGATGATGATGCCGACATGATCGTGGGCCGTGATGACGGAACACTGATGTTTTACCGTAACTGCTCATGCCTGGGTAACCCGGAGGACTTTGAGCTGGAGGAGGTGAATTACCAGGGGATTGACGTCGGTGATTACAGTACACCTTTTTTATATGATATCGATGAAGACGGCCTGATCGATCTCATCATAGGCGAAAGGGCGGGAAATCTTAATTTTTACAAAAACACGGGCGACCTCTACAATCCTGCATTTACATTGTTAACCGACAGCCTGGGAAAGGTGATGGTAACAGATTTCAACTTCTCATGGGATGGCTACAGCACCCCCTATGTCTTCATGGCCAATGACGGAAAAATGCGGCTTATTTCCGGATCCGAACAGGGCATCATTTATTATTTTACCGATATTGAGGGGAACCTGGAAGACAGTTTCACCCCCGCTGATGATCTCTGGAAACTCATTGACACTATCGAATTCAACATCCTTCCGGGCTACCGTACTTCAGCAGCAATAGCTGATATTGACATGGACGGCTACCTGGACCTTGTGGTTGGGAATTTCTCAGGTGGATTGAATTTTTACAGCACTGAGACTGAACCTCCTGTGACCATGGACATCCCGGAAAACGCCAATAAGGAGGTCAGACTGCAAATTTTTCCAAACCCGGCAAATGACCGCATTACTATTAAAGCAGACCTGGCAACTCATTCAGGTCCATTCATCATACAATTGTTCGATATGAATGGGATAAAGGTTTTTGAAGATGATTATCAGGAGACTGTTCATTCCACTATTAAAATTGGAAATCTTGCGAATGGTGTTTATCTCTGTGTCCTAAGGTCGGATGCAGCTATAGCTTCCGGCAAATTCATTATTAAACATTGATGGCTATAAGATGCCTTTCTTATAACAAACGATTCCCGGGCTTAGCTTTATCCTTGGGCACGCTCCTCATTTTCACCCTTCGCTTATTTATCCGCATCTGCATCTTTCCATAATTGATCACAGCACCATATTTCATAAGAATATCGCTACCAATTACGCCGTCAATTGGGGATAAGTCCAGCTCACTGTATGAAAGATTTACGTGGCCCATATCCAGGACAACAGCCGGGTATTTCCGTATAAGCAACTCTCCGATCTTTAATTCATCCAGATACAGCGCCTGGCTCTGCATATCCCTGGTACCAAGCCCGGTAGAAAGTTTTTCATTTGTTTCAAAATCCGGCCTCTTGTCTGCAAAAAAGCGCTTGATCCTTTCAATATCAAAAACCGAGCGTGAAGCACCTGTATCCAGCAACATACGGGCAGACATGCCATTGACCTCCACGGCGATCATCAGATGAAAGCCATCCTCGTCGATAGCTGTTATTTCTATGGGAATATAGGAAGGCATGTGCGTATTATAAAGAGATTAGAAGTTCGGTTTCAGGGAATACTTTTCGTAGAATTCTTCAATAATTTCTACTGCCTCCTCCGGCGTATCTACAAGACGAATAATATTCAGGTCTTCAGGACTGATGTTCTCTTCCTCAATTAATTTGGATTTGACCCAGTCAATCAGGCCTTTCCAGTATTGCTTATCAACCATCACGATCGGAAAATGGACCAGTTTGGCTGTTTGTATCAAGGTTACCGCTTCGAACAATTCATCCAGGGTTCCGAATCCGCCGGGAAGAGCGATATAGCCCTGGGCATATTTCATGAACATCACCTTTCTCACGAAAAAGAAATCGAATTCGATGAGGTTCTCCGGGTCGATAAAGGGATTGGCCTGTTGTTCGAAAGGAAGTGTAATATTTAAGCCCACAGATTTACCTCCGGCAAAGTGCGCACCCTTGTTCGCGGCTTCCATGATACCGGGCCCTCCCCCTGTGATAATGCCATATCCCTTTTTCGTAAGAAGATAAGCTACCTCCTCCGCATATTTATAGTGAATATCTGAAGGCTTGGTGCGGGCAGAGCCAAACACGGAAACACAGGGGCCAATTTTCGCGAGGCGCTCAAAGCCCTGCACAAATTCAGACATGATCTTAAATATCTGCCATGAATCATAGGTTTTGATCTCATTCCAGTTTTTGCCCTTGATTGCTTTTCTGATCTTTTCTTCTTCTGATTTTTTCATAATTTATCAATATGTGACCCCTCTGGGGTCCTTATTAAATTTTAATTTCACGTCACCACCGGGTTAAAACCCGGGGCTGTTAATCTGTGCCCCCTCCAGGATCTTCCGTAATTGCATATTGCAGAAGTAAAATCGAACAACGACAATCACACAATCAAATAATCAAACAATCAACCCAACACCCAACAACTTGTCCTGAGCTTGTCGAAGGGCCTAAAACTACTCTTTAAGCACCTTCCTCAAATATTCAGCAGTATAACTCTTCTCATCACGAATGATCTCTTCAGGGCTTCCTGCGCAAATGATCTCTCCTCCCCGATCCCCTCCTTCCGGTCCCATGTCAATAATGTGATCTGCAAATTTAATCACATCCATATTATGTTCGATGATCAGGATGGTATTTCCTTTATCAACGAGTTTATTCAAAACATCAAGCAAGACTTTCACGTCCTCGAAGTGAAGGCCTGTAGTAGGTTCATCGAGGATGTAAAGTGTTTTTCCTGTATCTCTCTTGGAAAGTTCAGCAGCAAGTTTCACCCGCTGGGCTTCTCCTCCTGAAAGGGTTGTAGACTGTTGGCCAAGCGTGATATAGCCCAGGCCCACCTCTCTTAATGTTTTTATCTTCTGAAGGATGGAAGGGATGTTATCAAAGAAATCCACAGCCTGGTTGATGGTCATGTTCAAAACATCATTGATGGACTTTCCCTTATAGCGGATCTCGAGTGTTTCACGATTATACCTTTTTCCGTTACATGCTTCGCATTGCACATAAACATCCGGAAGGAAGTTCATTTCAATAAGCTTAAGCCCGGCACCTTTACAGGTTTCACAGCGCCCTCCTTTAACATTAAAAGAGAAACGTCCCGGCTTATAACCACGGATCTTTGATTCAGGCAACTGAACAAACAATTTTCTGATCTCATCAAATGCTTTGGTGTATGTAACAGGATTCGACCTGGGAGTCCTGCCAATAGGCGACTGGTCAATCTCTATAACCTTGTCGATATGTTCCAGACCTTCTATCTTCCCGTATGGCAAAGGTTTTTTATCGGAGCGATAAAGGCGGTTGCTCAGAATTGGATATAAGGTTTCATTGATGAGGGATGATTTTCCGCTCCCTGAAACGCCGGTAACACAGATCAGAGTACCCAATGGCACATTCAGGTCAACATTTTTCAGATTGTTCCCTTTTGCACCTGTAAGGAGTATCCTTGCACCATTTCCCTTTCTCCTTGCTTCCGGGACAGGGATTTCCTTTTCCCC
>JABMQZ010000193.1 GCA_013202965.1 Bacteroidota bacterium
AAGATAGAAGATTTTACCCTACTGCGAAGCAGTATCCTTAATTAAAGATAACTTGAAAAGAGGACTTTAAAGACAAAAGCTTATTTATCAGGGTTTCAGGCAATTAAATGAAGTATTATATCATAGAAGAAGTAAAAAAAAACCGCGAAATTCGCGGTTTTTTTTTATTTTACTTTCTCAACGATTGCCTTAAAGGCATCGGGATTGTTCATGGCCAGATCGGCCAAAACTTTCCGGTTGATATCAATGTTCTTCTCATGGAGCTTACCCATAAACACGGAGTAAGTCATTCCATACTGGCGGGCTGCTGCATTGATCCTCTGGATCCACAGTGCCCTGAAGTTTCTCTTCTTGTTTCTCCGGTCACGGTATGCATATGACAAACCTTTCTCGTATGCATTTTTTGATACCGTCCAGACATTCTTCCGCCTACCAAACTGACCTTTGGTCGCTTTCATGACCTTTTTTCTCCGGGTCCTGGCGGCTACTACATTTACTGATCTTGGCATTTTAAAAGTTTTTTGCTTGGGCGCCCTGCGACGAACAGGAACTTTGTGGCCCTTTGCAGTTAATTACTAATTTTACTTACGAAGCATTGCGCGCACATTCTTTGCATCAGCAGGGTCTACAATCGTGTCATGTGTCAGATTGCGTTTCTGCTTCTTGGTTTTCTTGGTCAGAATGTGACTTTTGTACGCATGCTTTCTCTTGATTTTACCAGTACCGGTCAAGGTGAACCTTTTCTTGGCACTGGATTTCGTCTTCATTTTTGGCATTACTATACAAATTATATATTGATAAAAATTATTTCTTTGGTGCGATGATCATGATCATCCTTTTTCCTTCAAGCTTGGGCAGTCGTTCTACTTTTCCGTATTCTTCCAGTTCCTGGGCAAATTTCAACAAGACTATTTCCCCTTTTTCCTTGTAGATGATCATCCTTCCTTTAAAAAACACATCTACTTTAACCTTTGCACCGTCCTGCAGGAATTTGATGGCATGCTTCAGTTTAAAGTTGAAGTCATGGTCATCAATATTCGGCCCCAGCCTGATCTCTTTCACAACGACCCTGGCGGTTTTAGCCTTGGTCTCTTTTGCCTTTTTCTTTCTTTCGTAAAGAAACTTTTTATAATCAACAATTTTACAAACAGGCGGATTGGCCTTTGGAGAGATCTCAACAAGATCCAGTCCTTGTGCATCAGCGAGTTCAATTGCATCCTTGATGTTGTAGATGTCAGATTCAATATTTTCACCAACCACCCTGACTACGGGTGCTTTGATATCCTCGTTGATGTTATGTTCGTTTCCTATTCTCCGGGGAGGTCTTCTGAATCTTCCCCGATAATGCATTTTTGCCGCTATAATAAAGTCTCCTATATTTATTTATACTATATTTTTATATCCAGCAGACGATCAATTTCCTCATGAACCATCTTTGCAAACTCTTCAACAGTGAAAGTGCCTACATCCCCTTCGCCCTGCTTTCTCACTGAAACGCTTCCCTCATTTTCTTCCCTTTCCCCAACTATCAACATGTATGGGATCTTTTTCAATTCAGCATCACGAATTTTCCGGCCCGTTTTTTCACTTCTCTCGTCAAGG
Source organism: Bacteroidota bacterium (assembly GCA_013202965.1). Lineage (GTDB taxonomy): Bacteria > Bacteroidota > Bacteroidia > Bacteroidales > B18-G4 > B18-G4. The sequence goes on from JABMQZ010000193.1 coordinate 1,603, forward strand.
AGGGCGCGAATTTCGGAATTATTTAGCAAATTTAAAACTTTTTCAGCATATTTATGATATTTTTCGCTGATTGGCAACACGATAGCCTGATCAGGAGTAAGCCACAAGGGAAACTTTCCTGCACAATGCTCGAGCAAAACAGCAACAAATCTTTCCATTGAGCCGAAAGGAGCCCTGTGAATCATCACAGGCCTGTGCTTTTCATTATCTGCACCCACGTATTCCAGTTCAAAACGATCCGGCAGGTTATAATCCACCTGTATGGTACCCAACTGCCACTTCCTGCCAAGGGCATCTTTTACAATAAAGTCCATCTTGGGGCCGTAGAAAGCAGCCTCACCGTATTCAATAACGGTATCCAATCCACGTTCTTCAGCTACTTCAAGGATGGCCTTTTCAGCTTTTTCCCAGTTTTCCTCACTGCCGATATACTTCTCCATATTATCAGGGTCACGCAAGGAGATCTGTATAATATAATCATTGAAATCAAGTGCTTTGAAGATGATCCCCACGATATCCATAACCCCCTTAAACTCATCTTTCAACTGATCAGGGGTACAAAAGATATGCGCATCATCCTGTGTAAACCCCCTGACCCTTGTCAGGCCGTGAAGTTCGCCGCTTTGCTCATAACGGTAAACTGTGCCAAATTCGGCTATCCTGTATGGGAGATCTCTATATGATTTGGGAATGCTATTGTAAATTTCGCAATGATGGGGACAGTTCATGGGTTTGAGGAAGAATTCCTCCCCTTCAATGGGTGTGGTGATGGGATGAAAGGAATCCTGTCCATACTTGTCGTAGTGGCCTGAAGTCTTGTATAATTCAACTTTCCCGATATGGGGAGTGATGACCTGCTGGTATCCCATTTTCTTCTGAACAGTTTTCAGGAACTGCTCCAGTCTTTCCCTGAGCTCTGCTCCTTTCGGCAACCACAATGGCAAGCCCTGCCCTACTTTCTGTGAGAAAGCAAATATTTCCAGTTCTGCACCAAGTTTGCGGTGGTCGCGTTTTTTGGCTTCCTCCAGCATCTCCAGGTATTCTGTCAGCTCTTTCTGTTTAGGAAATGTGATACCATAGATCCTTGTGAGCATTTTTCGCTTTTCATCACCCCTCCAGTAGGCACCGGCAATTCCAAGCAGTTTCACTGCCTTGATCACCCCTGTACCAGGTATATGTGGCCCGCGGCAGAGGTCTGTAAAGGTACCCGATTCATAGAAGGTAATTTCACCATCTGATAGCTCATCGATCAGCTCGAGCTTATATTCATTTCCCTTTTCTGTAAAATATTTAATGGCATCGGCTTTGCTTATTTCCCGCCTGATAAATGTTTGTTTTTCCCTGGCCAGAGTGAGTATGCGCTCCTCAATCTTTTTAAAATCCGCATCTGAAACCTGGTAAGCACCAAAATCGATGTCATAATAAAATCCATTTTCAAGATCGGGGCCAATGCCGAATTTCACTCCCGGATAAAGCTGATCAATAGCCTCTGCCATCAGGTGCGCAGAGGAATGCCACATAGCGGCCTTGCCTGCATCATCATTCCATGTAAGCAAATTCAGCCTGGCATCCTCAGTTATCGGGCGTGTGGCATCTATCACCTCTCCATTCACTTTGGCTGCCAATACATTTCTTGCCAGCCCCTCGCTGATGCTTTTCGCAATCTCCAGAGCAGTTGTTCCTGATTCCAGCTGTCGGACCGAATTATCCGGTAATGTTATATTGATCATAGTTATTATCGCAAAAATTGAGTGCAAAAATAGGAAAAAAATGGCAGGGAGCAATGGATTGAAGGGATATAATCCGGTTAACGGCTAACGGTTAACGGCTAACGGTAAGTGGCTCACGGAAAATGAATTTTAGAATTGCTTTCTGGCGTTGATAAATCTATATAGCATCGCTGATATTTTTCTCGTTCGTTCAAGAAAATCGCCAGCGATTTCTTCATTTAACAAGCCTATTTCCTTTGCGATGTACAGTTGTGTACGTAATTCAGCACAGGATCCTTGTGCTATTACCAGGAAACGAATGTATTCCTTGTTTGATTCCCGTCCAAAACCCTCTGCAATATTGGAAGGAATCGATACTGAGGATCTCTGGATCTGATCCCGCAAACTAAAATCTTTACATTTTATCAATGCCCGATAGATTAGAATACAGAGATTCATACTCTCTTTCCAAACCTCTAAATCTTCAAACTTTTCAACCTTCATAACTCAAATATTAATCAATCGACCCTTCCGTTAACCGTTAACCGGTGACCGGTAGCCATTTATTTTTTTATTCAATTATCAAAATCTCCGTCCTTCGGTTTTTAGCCCTCCCAGCTTCAGTATCATTCTCTCCTATTGGTTGAGATTTTCCAAAACCCTGATACTTCATCCTTTCAGGAGAGATCCCGGCATCAATAAGAAAGAAATAAACAGCAGCTGCCCGTTTTTCGGAGAGATTCAGATTGTAGGCTGCCGTGCCAATATCATCGGTATGTCCGCAGATAAGAATATGTATTTCAGGATTCCGGACCATGAAAGCATGCATCTTGTATAACTCCACCAGAGATAGCTCTTTCAGTAAATATTTGTCAGTATCGAAGAAAATATTCTTGAGAATAAAAGATTCACCTGTTTTTACTGCTTGCAGGTAAACATCCATTTTAACAGGATCTTCAGCTGTGGCATTCATGGACAGGTTGAAGTTTTCGGAATAGAAGAGATAGCCTGTTTTGGATATATTCAGCGCATAATTTCTGCCTCCCGGCAGGGCTACAATGTAAATTCCTGATACAGGATCCGATTTACACCTTAGGCTCAGATCTCCGCTTTCGAGGTCTATCAGTTGGATCTCAGCCTGCAATGGGAACAATGAATCAGCATCATAAACATGGCCTTGCAGGTATGTGACCTTATCCGGAGCCAGCCTGGAGGGAAGTTCAAAGCGGTAGATATCATAACCGCCGTATCCTGCTTCTATATCTGATGAAATATATGCATGCTTTCCGTTAACAGAAACAATAATGTTTATTTCGTCAGAAGCTGTGTTCACCGGCCAACCCAGGTTTTCAGGTTTCATCCACTTATTTGCACTGTCCTGACGCGAAATAAAAAGGTCAAAGCCACCCATACCGGGATGTCCCTGTGAAGAAAAATACATGGTTTTACCATCGGGATGGATGAAGGGGGCCATTTCCTCTTTGTCCGTATTAATTTCCGGTCCTGCATTAACAGGCTTTGTCCATCCTTGATCCTGGATAAATTTAGTATGCCAGATATCTGAACCACCCATGCCTCCAGCTCTTGAAGAAGAAAAATACAGGCTTTGCCCGTCTGCAGAGAAACAGGGCTGTGAATCCCAGCTTTCAGCATTCACAATTTTACCCAGATTTTGAGGTTTGCTCCAGCTATCGCCATTTTTTCCGCACACATAAAGATCGCAACTTCCAAACCCGCCGGGAGCTCCACAGGAGGTAAAGAAAAGGAATCTGCCACCCGGTGAGAGGCTCATGGCCCCAATATTACCAAGGGAATGCAGTTCAGGAAGGGCTCTTCTGGAAATCACCCAGCTGGTATCCACTTTTTCGGCCATAACAAATTCTTCAGTAAAATTACCTTTGATAACTGAGTCGGGCTTCATCAGTGTCCAAACCATTTTTTGCTCATCCAGGGTGACCGAATTGATAAACTCATCATCCGGCGAGTTAATCTTTTCACCCAGGTTGAGCGGTTCAAAGAGAATGGGATTACTCATGGCATTTTGTCTGAAGCGGGCAGTGACAAGCATATCCTCAGCAATCTTCCTGCTGCTTTCCCTGAGTTCCTCAAAATCCAGGTAAAGCTCAAGCCAGATGCATGCAGCCGCCGGATCAGCGGTTTCAAGACAGGTTTTAGCAAGCAAATAATATATAGATGATGAAAATGTGGAGTCAATTCTTAAAGCGGACTCATACATGCTGACAGCCTCAGCTGTTTTGCCCTGCTCCAGCAACACATCTCCAAGAAGAACATAGGGCTGGAGATATAAAGAATCAAGTTCAATGACAGCTCTGAGTTTTTTTTCTGCTTTCAAAACACGCTTTTCATTCCAGTGATCCAGCGCTGTATTGAAAGCCCGCCTTGCTTTAGAAGAAGGCTCATGGTCTGCCTGCTGCGAAATGATTTTCTGCGCAGGCATGAGCATGAATATAAACAGCAATATTTGACAAAAGGTTTTCAGCATCTTTTCATGGCTGTGAGAGATCACGGAATGCGCATGTATTTATGGCTTTGCAATGAGATCTGCCATTGTGGATTTTCCAGTATAAAGTCAACGATCAGTGGCATCATTTCCTCTCTTACAGTCCATTCCGGCTGGAGGGACAAAATGCATTCAGGCCTGACTTTAAGTTCCTGCTCTGTGGCCCATTCCAGATCTCCTGCCTCACTGATAATAACTTTAAGTTCATCAGCTTTATTATAAGCTTCAGGAAGAGGCGGACTCTTTTTCTTCGGTGAAAGGCATATCCAGTCGAAGTTCCCGCTTAATTTATAAGCACCGGATGTTTCAAGATATATAGTGATATCTTCATTTGCCAGTACGCTGCAGAGATAATCAAGCTGATAGATTCCGGGTTCCCCACCGGTAAGGACAACTGCTTTAGCAGGATAAGAGGTGGCTCTCGAAATAATATCATCAACATTCGCAAGGGGGTGTATCGCTGCATCCCATGACTCCTTAACATCGCACCAGGAACATCCCACATCACAACCTCCAATGCGGATAAAATAAGCGGCCTGCCCGGTATTATATCCTTCACCCTGGATGCTGTAAAACTCTTCCATGACCGGCAAAAGTTTACCTTCTTTCAGCAATATTTCCTGCTCCTTATTCAATGGGGTGAAATGATGAATTATTATTCTATTATGATCTTTTCGATGGCATAACTATTCCCGGCAATAACATGCAGAGTATATATTCCAGGTGCAATTTCAGATAAACCAAGACTAAAAGTAGTTTTTTTTCTTTTACTATTTATTTTATGTTTCTGTGCTAGCATACTTCTTCCCGATAAATTATAAATATTTATGAAACACTCTTCTTCTCCCGGCTGAAAAACATCAATCTTCAACTTACCTGATCTGACAGGGTTAGGATGAACCCGAATCGACAAATCCTCTTTTAATTCGGGCAAATAACAAACTGTTGTATCTGTCCATATTGCAGTATTCAGTTTAAATACTTGCTGATCAAAAAAAAATGATTTCTCACAGGATAGCAGTGCATTGTATCCGTTTTTGAAACAGATCCCTTCAGTCTGGGCACCGAAGATCCCATCCATATCTATCCTTCTTTTATTTCCGGAGAAGAATTCATTTTCGTAATAATCAAACAATAAAAACAGAAATGGTTTATAATTTTTGTACCCACTCATGATCACTTGATTTTTATCACCGGAATATCCAGCCCCGGTAATCAGGCCATCAACATCAAAGGAATCAACAGGAAAAATACTGTAGGTGCCTAAAACAGTGGGTAATTCATAAAGCCTTGTCGTCTGGCTGATCCAGTTTTTTGTAAAAAGATAAAGTTTGTTATCCACACAAGTTATCGCCTCACAATCAAACTCATTGGCGTTATAAGATGGAGTAAAATCATGCTGATCTCCGTAGGAAAAGGAAATGATCCCGGCTGAAACACTTGCATTTCCAATGGGAGGAATGCTGGATTTACCCAGTTTATATACTTTCAGGTCTTTGCGATCACCATTATTATTACCAAAATCTCCAACATAGATATTATCCTCGTCCTGGGTAATATCTTCCCAATCTGTATTTTCAGCATTTAAGACTGTGATACATTGAATGATCTCACCGCTGATCGTATCAACCTTATAGATCATGGGCAATCCTCCGCTATCATTGAAAGTCCAAATGCCTCCTGCCCAGAATATCAACCCTGAGGTTTCATCAAGGGAATCGGGCAATTCGAGGTATTGTTGAGGTGTGATCGAAGTTGGTTCATAAATACATGACCCGTCATTCAATGTAGCAGCCGGGTTATAATTAATTGCATTAGGATCAGTGCATCCATATTCCTGCGAGAACAATGATGGTGTGGAATGCAACAATAAAAGGAAGATCGCAATGCGAAACAAGTTGTGCAAAGCCAGTGTATTCAGTTTAGTCATAAATTTCCTTTTTAAATGCTTTCAGCGTATTCTGTAGCAATCCTGTGATGGTCATAGGACCGACACCACCAGGAACGGGAGTGATATAACTGCACTTTTTTGCCACCTCATCAAATTTCACATCTCCCTTGAGCCTGAAACCTGATTTGGTTTCTTTAGATGGCACCCTATGAATACCGACATCGATCACCACTGCATTATCCTTGACCATATCGGCAGTAACAAATTCTTTCTGGCCAATGGCCGCAATAAGGATATCTGCGGAGGCTGACCATTCCTTGATATTTTTTGTTTTGCTATGACAAACCGTCACCGTGCAGTTCCCCGGGCTCGCTTTTCTGGATAACAATATGCTGACAGGGGTTCCTACGATATTGCTTCTGCCCAACACGACACAGTGCTTCCCTTCTGTTTCTATATTATATCTTTCCAGTAGCTGAACAATCCCATATGGTGTGGCAGGCAGATAGGCCGGCAAGCCTGATATCATACGACCAAGGTTGACCGGATTGAAACCATCCACATCCTTGGCAGGATCAATACTCTGAATGACTTTTTCCTCTGAGATATGAGCCGGGAGAGGTAGTTGTACAATAAAACCATCCAGCTCTGTATCCTTATTCAGGAACATGATGAGCTCCAGCAATTCCTTTTCGGAAGTAGTTTCAGGTAGTTTATATATTGAAGACATAAATCCAACGGACTTGCATGCCTTTTCTTTCCCGGCCACATAGGTCTGGCTGGCAGGATCTTCCCCGACAATTATTGCTGCCAGGTGGGGTGCCTTGTCTTCATCTTCGATGAGTCGGGCCACCTCGGTTTTAATTTCCATGCGGATATCTTCCGCAATTTTTTTTCCGTCAATTAATTTCATGATCTTATGAAGATATTATCCTGATTATCGCTTTATGCCTGGTGCGCCTTTCATATTCTTCATCATCTGCATCATATTTCGGCCACCTCCCTTGCTCATCATACGCATCATCTTACTGGTTTCCTGAAATTGCTTGATCAGCCTGTTCACCTCCTGAATGTCTGAACCACTGCCTTTTGCTATTCTTATACGCCGGCTGCCATTGAGTATCTTCGGATTCTCTCTTTCTTCATTGGTCATGGAAGTGATGATCGCTTCAATTCCTTTAAATGCATCATCATCCACATCCATATTCCTGATGGCTTTCCCCATACCGGGGATCATGCCCATTAAGTCTTTTACGTTTCCCATCTTTTTGATCTGCTTGATCTGAGAGAGGAAATCATTGAAATTAAACTCATTGCGGGCGATCTTTTTTTGTAACTTCTGCGCTTCCTTCTCATCAAACTGATCCTGAGCGCGCTCCACAAGGCTGATGATATCCCCCATTCCGAGGATTCTATCAGCCATCCTGTCAGGGTAAAAAACATCAATGGCATCGATCTTTTCGCCAATCCCAATAAATTTAATAGGCTTATTTACGATTGCCTTGATGGTCAGGGCGGCACCACCCCGTGTATCACCATCAAGTTTTGTAAGAACAACACCCTCATAATCAAGCTGCTCATTAAAAGCCCTGGCAGTATTTACTGCATCCTGCCCGGTCATGGAGTCAACTACAAAAAGAGTTTCCTGTGGATTTACAGTCTTTTTGATTGATGAGATCTCGTTCATCATCCCCTCATCAATAGCGAGTCGCCCTGCGGTATCGATGATCACCACGTCAAAGCCTTTACTACGGGCATGACTGATTGAGTGACGTGAAATTTTCACTGGTTCTTTGCTATCCTCTTCGGTGTATACCTCCACCCCTATTTGCTCCCCAAGCACTCTCAGCTGTTCTATCGCTGCCGGCCTGTAGACATCACCAGCAACAAGCAATGGGTTTCGCCCCTTTTTTGTTTTCAGGTAATTGGCAAGTTTGGCAGCGAAAGTCGTCTTTCCTGAACCCTGTAAACCTGCAATAAGAATGATCGCAGGGCTTCCTTTATAATTCAGCTCTTCCATTTCACCACCCATGAGGGCAGCTATCTCATCCCTGACGATCTTCACCATAAGCTGGCCCGGGCTCACAGCAGTGAGCACATCAGCACCAAGTGCTTTTTCTTTGACATCATCCGTGAATTGCTTTGCAATTTTATAGCTGACATCGGCGTCCAACAAGGCTTTTCTTACCTCTTTGAGCGTTTCAGCAATATTAATCTCGGTTATATGTCCCTGCCCCTTCAGTATTTTAAAAGAGCGTTCCAGTCTGTCGCTTAATCCTTCAAACATTATTCTTAATTTTAGTGGCGCAAAAATAATCAATTTTTCGATGCAAGGTTTTCCTGCCTTATATGGAATAAGCGGATGCCGGTGGGCGATAGCAGATATTTACATGCGCTGGGGAACAGCAATCCCAAGCAGCTTCATTCCTGATTCAATAACCTTTGCAGTAAAAAGGGACAGGCCTAGCCGGAAAGCTGCTTTTTCCGTATCTGTTTCCCTGAGAATATTTATTTCCTGGTAAAACTGATTATACTCTCTTGCCAGCTCATATGAGTAATTCGCAATAATAGCCGGACTCAGTTCTGCAGCGGCTTCACGTACGGTAGCAGGGAAAGCATACAATATTTTTAAAATTTCTTTCTCCTTTGGAAAGATTTCTCCGGAAAAAGCGTCAATATTAGCTTGCATCTTATTGTCTTCAGCTTTTTTCAGCAAAGACTGGATACGTGCATAAGTGTATTGGATGAAAGGCCCTGTGTTGCCATTAAAGTCAATTGATTCTTCAGGATTAAAAAGCATGTTCTTTTTAGGATCTACCCTCAGAATAAAATATTTGAGAGCGCCCAGACTTATCGTTTCAAAAAGTTCAGAAGCCTCATTGTCATTTAAGTCGGCAGCTTTTCCAAGCTCCCTTGCCATTGCTTCAGCACTATGATACATTTCATCCATCAGCTCATCTGCATCGACTACCGTTCCCTCCCTGGATTTCATTTTGCCATGCGGCAATTCTACCATGCCGTATGAAACATGAACAATATCTTCTGCCCATTTTCTTCCCAGCCGCTTTAATACAATCTTGAGCACATCAAAATGATAGTTTTGCTCGTTTCCAACCACATATAATAGCTTATCAGGATGATAATCATCATGCCTCAGTTGGGCGGTTCCCAAATCCTGAGTCATATATACTGATGTGCCATCGGCACGGAGAAGCAGTTTTTCATCCAATCCCTCTTCCGAAAGATCAGCCCATACTGAGCCATCTTCCTTTTCAATTAATATGCCTTGCTTCAGCCCTTCTTCAACAATTGATTTTCCGAGAAGGTATGTGTCTGATTCATAATAGACTTTATCAAAGTCAACCCCCAGGCGCTTATATGTTTTTTCAAATCCCTCATACACCCAAGCATTCATTTTCGTCCACAGTTCACGGACGCCCGGATCATTATTCTCCCACTTACTAAGCATCTCCTGTGCCTCAAGCATGAGAGGGGCATTCTTTTCAGCCTCCCCTTTTTCAACTCCTGAGCGCATGAGGTCTTCTGCTTGCGATTTAAGCTCCTCGTTAAATTTCACGTAACAATCGCCAACAAGCTTATCCCCCTTTAGATTTTCAGATGATGGCGTTATCCCAATAAACCATTTTTGCCAGGCAAGCATGGATTTACTGATATGTATACCCCTGTCGTTAATCAGGTTAACCCTCACAACATCGTGGCCGGCAGCTTTTAATATTTCCGCAATGGAGCTTCCCAGGAGGTTATTTCTGATATGCCCGAGATGCATCGGTTTGTTCGTATTTGGTGAAGAATACTCAATGACAGTCGGATTTTCGCCTGATGCTTGCCTTCTGCCAAACATTTGATCAGCGATATGATCGTTTAAAAAAGTTATCCAATATTGATCACTAACCACAATATTCAGGAATCCTTTAATAACATTATAATCTTTTAGCTCAGGCAGCTTGTTTATCAGATATTCACCAATTTTCCCTGCAGTTATTTCCGGTTTTTCCCGTGATATTTTCAGAAATGGAAAAACGTTAATGGTATAATCACCCTGAAAGTCTTTGCGTGTTTTCTGGATGAGGACATCTTTCGGCTTAAGATTGGCAGAATAGATGGCATTAAATGCTTCGGCAACAATATTTGAGATGGTTTTTTCTATCATTATTGGATTTGTTTTCGGCTGTAAAAGTAGCAGAAAAAACAGATGATATTACAATCAGGGATGCCATCCTTATAGAGATGGCATCCCAAAATGTGGAACGAAAACCAAATTTGGGTATTAATAGATATAAAACCTTAAGAAAAATGCCATCAACAAGAATTACGGATCCTTTGCTTCCTGGCAGGCTATATCATATTTATAACAGAGGTAATGATAAATCAAGAATTTTCTTTACTGAAGCTAATTATCAGCACTTTATAAATAAATATAAATACTACATGGCAAATTGGGTACATACCTATACTTATTGTTTTATTCCGAATCATTTTCATTTACTTGTAGAGATTAAAGAGTCAAATGACCCCAATTATCATAAAATTGTCAGTCAACAATTCAGAAAGTTTTTCATTTGTTATGCCTTAGCAATTAATAAGCAGCAAAAAAGGAAAGGGAGCCTTTTTCAAAAACCATTCAGGCGAGTCGTCATTAAATCTACCTGGCACTTGAAAAGGATAGTTTATTATATACATAGCAATCCAACAAAGCATAATTTAACAAATGACTTCAGGGTTTTCAGACATAGTTCTTATCGAGATATTATTGAGAAAAGAGAAGGATTGGTTGAGTTCAATACTGTTCTTTCCTGGTTTAACGATCTGGAGGAATTTATTGAATATCATGAATATTTGAGTGAGCAGTAGAGATGGCATCCTTATAGGGATGGCATCCCTATAAGGATGCCATCCCTTGTTAACACACTACCCCCCTGCCATATAGCCTTCAAGCCAAAACGTTAATAAAATTATTTTTCACCAAGCACATCAATTCTCAACTTAAACTCTTAATTTTGTAAAAATTAATCTAAGCTGATTTTATTAACATTAAAAAAGAGGAATTCTATATGAAACGTAATGTGATCATAATCGGTGCTGCAGGAAGAGATTTTCACAATTTCAACACCTATTTTCGCGGCAATGAAGACTTCAATGTAGTAGCCTTCACTGCTGCCCAAATCCCCGATATCGATGGAAGAAAATACCCGACTGAACTGGCGGGTGATCTTTACCCTGATGGTATCCCGATTTTTGCAGAAGAAGACCTCACAAAACTTATCAATGACCTCAATGTTGATGACTGCGTTTTCTCATACAGCGATGTCACTTATCAAAAGGTGATGAGCATGAGCGCCATCGTTAACACTGCAGGTGCAAACTTTATGTTGTTGGGTCCCAGAGACACCATGGTAAAATCTACCAAACCACTGATAGCAGTCGGAGCGGTTAGAACAGGCTGTGGCAAAAGTCAGACGTCAAGGAGAATCATTGAACTGCTTATGGATCAAGGCCTGAAGGTAGTCGCCATTCGACATCCAATGCCCTATGGCAACCTTGTAGAGCAAAAAGTGCAACGCTTTGCAACACTCGACGATCTGGTAAAACATAAATGTACCGTCGAAGAAATGGAAGAATATGAACCACACGTTGTTCGCGGAAATGTAATTTATGCCGGTGTCGATTATGAAGCAATCCTCAGGGCTGCAGAACAGGATACGGATGGCTGCGATGTTGTGATCTGGGATGGTGGCAATAATGACTTCCCTTTCTATACCCCCGATCTGAACATTACTGTGGTTGACCCGCATCGTCCGGGTGATGAACTCACATATTATCCGGGAGAGGTAACACTCAGACTTGCAGACGTAGTCGTCATCAACAAAATAGACACCGCCTCCCCGGAAGGGATCCAGGAAGTGAGAGACAATATTGCCAAAGTAAATCCAACAGCAGTTGTTGTCGATGGCGCCTCTCCAATCAAGGTGGATGATCCTTCACTGATCAAAGGAAAAAAAGTTCTCGTTGTGGAAGATGGCCCGACCCTCACACATGGTGGAATGAAAATCGGGGCCGGCGTAGTTGCTGCCCAAAAATTTGGTGCCGCTGAATTGGTGGATCCACGTCCCTTCACTGTTGGGAAGCTCAGTGAAACCTTTGAGATCTATCCGAATATAGGATCACTGCTTCCTGCAATGGGATATGGTGATGAACAATTAAAGACCTTGAAACTACCATTAATAATACCGCATGTGATGCTGTTGTGATCGGAACACCCATCGACCTCAACAGGATCATTAAGATCAACAAACCCAATACCAGGGTATATTATGATCTGCAGGAAATCGGTTATCCCGACCTTAAAGGTCTCCTTGATGATTTTATAAAATCAAATAATCTGAAATAATTTAATTAGCGGCTCCCTTGAGCCGCTTTTTTTTAATCTTTAGCCAAATATATTTTATTAAATGCAAGAAACCTCCGATGCAAGATTAATCCTTGAAGACGGAACAATATTCGAAGGTTTTTCATTTGGCTATAATGGGTCTGTAGCCGGAGAGGTCGTTTTCAATACTGCCATGACCGGGTATCCGGAAAGCCTCACAGATCCTTCATACAAAGGTCAGATCCTTACACTTACATACCCACTTGTGGGAAACTATGGGGTTCCGGGATCAGCAAAAGAAAATGAGATGCTCAAGCATTTCGAATCTGAGCAGGTTCATATTTCCGCACTGATCATCTCAGATTATTCTTTCAAATACAATCATTGGAACGCCGAGCTTAGCCTGGACGATTGGCTAAGAAAAAACAAAGTACCCGGGATCTATGGCATCGATACCCGCGCACTTACAAAACTCATCCGGGAAAAAGGATCCATGCCAGCTAAGGTCATTATCAAAGGCCAGGATTGCGACTTCTTCGATCCGAACACTCAGAACCTGGTCAAAGAAGTCAGTATTGACCATAAAAAGATATACGGGAGCGGAAAACATAAAATACTGTTGATCGACTGTGGTGTTAAAAACAATATCATCAGGTATTTCCTGCAGAAGGACAGCACTGTGATACGTGTGCCATGGGATTACAATTTCTTCGATGAAGACTATGACGGCTTGTTTATTTCCAATGGCCCGGGAAATCCGGAAATGTGCACTGAAACAATCCGTAACCTGGCCCTGGCAATGCAGCAGGATAAACCAATTTTTGGAATCTGCCTGGGCCATCAGCTTATGGCACTTGCCTCCGGGGGCAAAACCTACAAACTCAAGTACGGACACAGAAGCCACAACCAGCCGGTCATCCTGGAAGGAACAAAAAGAGCCTTTATCACGTCACAAAATCACGGGTATGCCGTGAATGATCAATCTCTTTCTGATGACTGGGAAGCATGGTTTACCAATATAAATGATGATACAAATGAAGGGATCAAACACAAAACAAAACCCTTTTGTACGGTTCAATTTCATCCGGAAGCATCGAGCGGGCCAACGGATACGGATTATTTATTTGATGAATTTATCAAACTTCTATAAAAAAATCTTTGAAATTGATTATCCTCGGGGC
>JABMQZ010000194.1 GCA_013202965.1 Bacteroidota bacterium
CTTCGCTAAGTTCTCACTTCTCGCTTGAAATGACAATGCAAGCTAAAAAGGGAATGCGACCGCTGGCTGAGGAGTTTTCTCCCCCGAGGACTCGGGGTCGAAATGACAACATCTCATTTCCCCTTGTTTAGATAACGACTTTGTCCTCTCGAAGGAACCCCGATGGTGATCGGGGTGACTGAGAGATCTCCTTAGCTTGATTTTACTTAGAAGGTTATTTAACCGGACAACAATGATACAGAATACAGAATTGTAAATTCCATGCTACATTTTTTTCACCATAATAACTAATCCCGATCTTCGTTAGTTGTTAAAACCTTTCTGTTAATAACAAAACCTAATTGCTGGGAAAAACCGGTACCCTAATTTATATTTTTGTTCTTCACCATTCACTCTGCAGAGCTATGAACAAACACTTCATCATCGTGCTCATACTCATGCCTGTACTTTTTTGTGCAGGACAAATAAAAGCACAACAAACAGCCGCTTATCAGGATCCTGAAGCGATATACAATACCGGAATCTCGCTCTTTAATCAGGAGCAGTACGGAGCCGCAGCCAAAGCATTTGAGAAAGTAATTCATGAGGATCAGGAACTGCCTGGACTTATGACGGTAAATGCCGGGTATTATGCTGCAGTCTGCGCCCTGGAACTTGAGCATGAAAATGGTGAATATAAACTGATTAACTTCATCCGCGAACATCCGGAAAACACCCTCGTTAAAAGGGCATATTTCCAACTCGGCAAATATCAGTTCAGTAACGGAAAATATACACAAGCACTGAAGTCCTTTACAGAAGTTGAAGTCCCGGACCTTGACAGGGAAGAGAGGACCGAATATTACTACAAGAAAGGATACAGCCAGTATAAGACCCAAAAGCCTGACAGGGCCAGAACATCTTTCAGGAAAGTACTCAACAGCAAATCAAAATACACTCCCTATGCCACATACTATTATGCCGTGATCTCTTTTGAGGAAGGCGATGATGATGATGCAAAAGAAAATTTCGAAAAGCTTATAGATAACCGCAGTTTCAGGAAATCAGTACGCAACTACCTGGCACATATTTACCATCGTGAAGGGGAATACGAAAAGATGATGGAGCTGGCCATTCCTGCTTATAATGAGGCTTCAGGAAAGGATAAGCCCGGGCTTGCACTGATGATCGGTGATGCCTTGTATCAGTCAGGCGATTATGATGAAGCCCTCCCCTATTTTGAATTTTATGAACGATCTTCCCGCCGTTCCATGAGCAGGGAAGAAGCTTATGAGATCGGGTACACCTTGTTCATGAAAGAAAACTATAAGGCAGCCATACAAAACTTCCAGCAAGCCGTAGGCGAAGATGATCAGCTTGCACAGAATGCATACTATCACCTTGGGTATTGCTACCTGCAAACAGATCAGAAGAAATTCGCTTCCAATGCATTTTCTTCTGCATGCAAAATGGACTTCGACCGTGATATCAACGAAGACGCCCTTTTTAATTACGCAAAGCTGAGTATGGAAGTGGCCAGCGATCCATATAATACAGCCATTGCATCTCTCGAAGATTACATTGAAAGATATCCCGGATCACCGAGGGTGGATGAGGCCTATTCATTTCTCGCCAGCCTCTACCTTTCCACAAAGAACTACAAACAGGCCCTGACATCCGTTGAAAAGATCAAATCACAAAACCCCGCTTTAAAAGAGGCCTATCAGAAAATTTGCTTTTACCGGGGGATAGAGCTTTTTAATGCCAATGAGCTTGATAAAGCCGTCCCACTTTTCAAAAAGGCGGCCGTCGAAAACTATGATAAGGCCATCGCAGCAGAAGCCAATCTCTGGATAGGGGAAGCTTTTTACAGGCAGGACAATTCATGGGGCGCCATCAAATACTATAAAGAATTTCTGAACAGCCCGGGTGCCAAACAGCTGGAAGTCTTCAGTACAGCCTACTACAATCTTGGATACGTCTATTTCAATAAGAAAGATTACGGCAATGCCATCACCTGGTTCAGGAAATTTGCAGATTATAAAGGTGCTAAGGACACACGACTGGTGACAGATGCACTTGTGCGCTTAGGCGACTGCTATTTTATCAGGAAGGACTATAATAAAGCAATACGGAATTATAATAATGCGATCCGTGCAGGGAGCGGAAAAACAGACTACGCCTTGTACCAGAAAGCTATTACCCAGGGAGCTTCAGGGCTCTTCAACGATAAGGTCAGGACATTAAAAGAGCTTATCAGCAGCCAGGGAAGATCGACATATGCCGATGATGCCAAATATGAACTGGCCGGGACCTATTTGCTCCTGAACAAAAATACCGATGCACTAAGCTGGTTTAACAAGCTGATCAAAGACCACCCAAACAGCCGCTTTGCCATCAAATCCCTCCTTAAAACGGGATTGATCTATTACAATGAAAACCAAAACGAAAAGGCACTTACGACACTTGAAAAAGTGGTCGCCGACAACCCGGGTACTCCTGAATCAAGAGAAGCCCTTAACAGCATCAGGAATATCTATATCGACCAGAACAGGGTTGACGAATATTACGCCTATGCCGGGAATCTTTCATTTGCCGATGTTACTGTTTCCGAACAAGACTCCATCACCTACATTGCTGCCGAAAACCTCTATATGGAAAACAATTGCGAGGAAGCCATTCCGGCATTCGGGGCTTATCTTAACAGCTTTCCCTACGGGACCTTCGCAGTCAATGCCAGTTATTACAAGGCGGAGTGCGAGCTGAAGAACGGGATGAGGGAGGAAGCCCTTGCAGATTTTGCATTTGTTGTTTCCCAGCCCACCTCCGGATTTACTGAAAACAGTCTCTTACAGGCTGCCCGCCTCAGCATGAAGATGGAAGCCTGGGACAAAGCACTTGATTATTACACCCGGCTTTCGGATTTCGCCGAATACAAAGACAATGCCCTGGAAGCACTGGAAGGCAGGACCGATTGCAACTATAAGCTGGGCAGGTGGGCAAACGCCATCACAACTTCCATGATGATGCTGTCAAATGAAAATGTAGACGACCACCGCATCCACAAGGCCCATTACATCATGTCAAAGTCGTATATGGCCATGGACAACCTGGAAAATGCCAGGGTAGAATTTGCCATCACCGAAAAGCTTAGCAAGAACGAATGGGGTGCCGAATCAAAATACATGATCGCATATATCGACTTTATCACGGGCAAATATACTGAAGCTGAGAACGGTATCTTCGAACTGGGCGATCAATATGCTTCCCACGATTACTGGGTTGCCAAAGGCTTTCTCCTTTTGTCAGATGTATACCTGGCGGATGGAAATGAATTTCAGGCAAAGGAAACCCTGAAAAGCATTATTGAAAACTACCGGGGGCCGGATTTGGGTGAAATTGCAGCACAAAAACTGGCCGGGATCGAATCACGCACAGGCGATGACCTTCCCGCCGAAGCGGGTGACACTTTATAAACATCTTCATTTTAAACCATGCCTTTAACAAGCAAAATATGATCTATCCAATAATAAAAATAAATGCTTTGAAGTCCTTGCTGCCGTTCATCCTTGCAGGGGTTTTCTCCAGCTTGCTGGTGACACCTTATCAGCTTTTAGGACAGGAGAAAAATGAAGAGGTTACCATCATTGCTCCTTACAACCCAACGGTTACAGCAGCGCAGAAAATCAATCGAAATCCAAGGATCATTCTGCAGGAAAACAAGGCCTTGCCTCCGGTACAATACAATATACATTCCGTCAGGATCAATACCATAGTGGCTCCGGAAAATCCAAAGCCTTCAAGGGTGCCGGGTGAGCCCTCCAAAGACCTGTACAGAAGTCATATCAGGGCCGGTTTCGGCAATTACCTTAGCCCTTACCTTGAACTCTGGGTCAACAGCCTTCAATCGGATGAGTTCAATGCAGGAGCCCATATCAGGCATCTGTCCTCCCTGGGCAAGATCAAAGACTATGCTAACAGCACATTCAGCAATACACTTGTTGAGGCTTACGGAGAGAAATTCATCAAGGGAAACAGCCTGGGAGGAAAACTCAATTATTCCAGGAATATGGTTCACAGGTATGGGTATAAACCGGATGAGTTCCCTGCTCTGGACATCCCTGACGATGACATAAAACAAGTATACCAGAGAATCGGGTTCGATCTTGGATTCAAGAGCAATAATCCGGATGAAGATGCACTCAATTATTATATTATGTTCGATGGCTATCACCTGTTCGATAAGTATGAAAGCAATGAAACAGCCATCTTTGTTAATCCCGGGATCTCGAAAAAGATGGATATGTTTGGAAATAACAGGGGTCAGGAGCTTGGCCTCGACCTGAGGCTTGACTATTATATGAACAAGGATAGTCTGAACACTCATAATAGCGGGATTTTTTCAGCTACCCCATTCTTCAACATGGACCTGAACCCATACCGGATATATATCGGATTGAGAACAGATTATAGTATCGACAGCACTTCCGGCTTCCATCTGTACCCTGTCATTAAAGCAGAAGCCGGGCTATTAGAAGAGATGCTCGTAGTCTATGCCGGTATTGATGGAGGCCTCTCAAAAACCAGTTTTTATGGACTGAGCAGCGAAAATCCTTTCATCAACTCCGTTCTCCCCCTGGAATTTACCAATAATAAGTTTGAGGTATTTGGTGGAATTAAGGGAAGGGTCACCGAGATCATTGACTTCAATATCGGGCTGAGGCATGCCTCAGTGGATAACCTGCCACTCTTTGTGAGCGATACGGGTAGCGTCATTGAGAATACATTCGGGGTGATCTATGATGATGCCGGAATTTTCAGGGCCAGTGGTGAACTTGGGTTCAGAAGCAAATCCGATTTTGGTATCATTCTCCGGGCCGGATTCTACTCATATTCCATGAAAAATGAAGAAAAAGCCTGGCAAAAGCCAAATATGGATGCCTCGATTGAGGCATATTATATCCTTAAAGAAAACTTGACACTCAGCACTACTATCATTGCGCGTGGCGGAATGTATGCCCGAAGCTTTGATAACAATCAGCTTGTTGCAGAGCAAATGAATGGCTGGCTTGACCTCAGCCTTGGAGGAGAATATCGTATAAATCAGCAGTTTTCAGCCTTTATTACGCTAAATAATCTCCTTAACAACGACTATTTAAAATGGTATAACTACCCGGTGCAAAAATTCAACGTTTTGGCAGGTGTAGGATTTTCCTTCTAACTAATTGTCTTACTGGATATTGCAATGCTTTTCCCTTAATATTATTCCTGACTGTATATAAAGCAGTTTTTCTTAAGGAATTTTAACATTTAAATGTTAATAAAATGCTTGTTTTTCAGGGCTTTTTGTACTTTTTGTATTGTAAATTTCAGTACTTTTGCATGGATAAATTTCAATACCTAAATACAAACTATGACGAACGAAGAAAAGATGCTTGAAGGCAAGCAAAATTACACTGCTGATAATATTCAGGTACTGGAAGGTTTAGAAGCAGTGCGCAAGCGTCCTGCCATGTATATCGGCGATGTGAGCACCCGGGGTTTGCACCACCTGGTATATGAAGTAATAGACAATTCTATTGACGAGGCCCTGGCGGGATATTGCGATGAGATCGAAGTGATCATTCATGAAAACAATTCTATCACCGTTATTGATAACGGCCGTGGCATCCCCACGGGTTTGCACGAAAAAGAAAACCGTTCGGCACTGGAAGTGGTCATGACGGTACTGCATGCCGGTGGCAAATTTGACAAAGGATCCTATAAAGTCTCCGGCGGCCTGCATGGTGTCGGAGTGTCATGCGTAAACGCCCTGTCATCACACCTGAAAACCACCGTGCACCGTGAAGGGAAGATCTTTGAGCAGGAATATAATTTCGGAAAGCCACAGAAAGATGTCAGGGAAACAGGAACATCTGATAAAACCGGAACCATCGTCACATTTATGCCTGATGATTCCATCTTTATCGTATCCATATACGAGTATAGCATACTGGCCACCCGTATGCGGGAACTTTCTTTCCTCAACAAAGGTGTCCGGCTGATCCTCAAAGACGAACGGCCCGTAAACGGCAACGGAGAGCTGCAATCAGATTCCTTTTATTCGGAACATGGGCTGAACGACTTTTTAAAATACCTCGATGCCACACGGGAAGCACTGATGCCCGATCCCATCAACATGGAAGGTGAGAAAAATGGTTTTCCTATCGAGATATCCATGCAATATAATACTTCATTCTCAGAGAATATTCACGCTTATGTGAATAATATCAATACGCATGAGGGAGGAACACACCTTTCTGGTTTCCGCCGCGGCTTAACACGTACCCTGAAAACCTATGCCGAGAAATCAGGTATGCTGTCCAAGCTGAAATTCGATATTAACGGCGACGACTTCCGTGAAGGGCTTACCGCTATCATCAGCCTGAAAATGGCAGAGCCTCAATTTGAAGGCCAGACCAAAACCAAGCTCGGTAATTCCGAAGCCATGGGAGCCGTTGACCAGATGGTGAGCGAACACCTTTCCCATTACCTGGAAGAGCATCCCAAGGAAGCCAGGATCATTGTCAATAAGGTAATCCTGGCTGCTACAGCCAGACACGCAGCACGCAAGGCCCGGGAATTGGTTCAACGCAAGAATGTACTCTCAGGAACAGGTTTGCCCGGGAAACTGGCCGACTGCGAAGAAAAAGACCCCAGCTTATCGGAAATCTACCTCGTGGAGGGTGATTCTGCCGGTGGCACAGCAAAGCAGGGCCGCGACAGGAAATTCCAGGCCATACTTCCGCTTCGCGGTAAGATCCTGAATGTTGAGAAAGCCATGCAGCATAAGATCTTCGAAAACGAAGAGATCAAGAACATGTTTACGGCACTGGGTGTTTCGATTGGAACTGAAGAAGACAGCAAAGCATTGAACATTGAAAGACTGCGCTACCATAAGATCATCATCATGACTGATGCCGACGTGGATGGCAGTCATATCGCCACGCTGATCCTGACCTTCTTCTTCAGATATATGCGTGAACTCATCGAAAGGGGATATGTATATGTAGCCACCCCACCACTTTACCTCATTAAAAAAGGAAAAGATGAAAAGTATTGCTGGTCGGAAGAAGAACGTGAAATAGTGGTGAGAGAATATTCTCCCGACGGATCAGACAAAGGTGTTCACATCCAGCGTTATAAAGGGCTTGGTGAGATGAATGCAATACAGCTATGGCAAACCACCATGGATCCCGAATTCAGAACACTACGGCAGATAACTATTGAAAATGCAACGGAAGCCGATCGCGTGTTTTCCATGCTCATGGGCGATGAGGTCCCCCCCAGAAGGGAATTCATTGAAAAGAATGCCAAGTACGCGAATATTGATGCGTAGCCAATACTAAATTTTTAAGACATTTACGCTGGCTAATGGCGGAATCTGATACAGATTCTGGTTACCCGCCTTCGCTACGCTACGGTCGGGCAAGCTGGTTACTGGTCACTGGATCCTGCTTTTGTACAGGTACCTTGCACCTTGTACCTTGCACCTTGTACCTTGCACCTTGTACCTTTTCCCTTATCTTTAGGGAAACTTTCAGATTATGGAACGGAAACAAAAGATCATCACCAACACGGCAATGTGGCTGGCCGCCTTTATTGGCAGCATTTACGGACTTTTTTTTACTATCATCGGTGCTGCACTTGACTGGGGGCCAGGATCCGGCATGGAAGGCCCCTACTGGAAAATAGCCCTCACAGGATTGATCTCGCTCATCATCGGAATATATATCGGGGAACTCCTTGTGAGAAAGCTATCGAAAATGGTATTCAAAAGGAAAAGTTCCAGGATGGATGTCAGCATGCTGATGTTCCTAACATGCACGGTGGCCGGCTTAATGGCATGGATACTGAGTTGGGAAGCAGGATATATTACCGGTATTTTGCTGGAAACTATCATTTGGAGTTCAGATATGAATTGGATGGAAATAATATTCAATACCTTGTTTATGTCATCAATATTGGGATTTCCCTTCTATATCGGTGCCGGTATAATTAGTAGTGTGGTAAGTTATATCGTTCTTCGAAAATAATTTCTCATCGACAATCAACAATTCAAAATCAACAATTAAAAAGCCTCCTTCCGGAGGCTCTTTTAAACGAACAAATATTAACCCAAAATTGAAGGGAAGATTCCCGAAGGTTTTGTATGAAAAAAGCAAAACAGTTTGATTATGAATAAAAATCTAAATTATTAAACTAAAACCACCTCCGGGAACATTTCCCTCTTGAGACATTAATTAACCAAATTAATTCATTTACAAAAATATGGGTATACCGTGTTTATGTAAAGCCAAAATCAGTTTACGGTTACCGATAATCAGTTAACGGTTGGCTGAATCAGAGAGCGGTAAGAGTACCTTTTCCGCCAATCGCAATCATTATTTTTCATTAAATCTTTCAGAAAAGTCAGGACATTTTTCATTTTCAGGTATTAATCATTAGGGGCTTAAACAAACCTACTACAATACTAAACATGATGAAAAAGAATTTGTTCATGCTCAGCCTCATCATGCTCCTTTCGTGTACAAACGCAAAAGCGCAGGCATTCACATACCCTCTCGGAGCCAGGGCTATCGGCATGGGACACAACAGCCTGGTGCTGAAAGATAGCTGGGCGACCTTCAACAATCAGGCTGCTGCTGCATTTCTTTCAGGGATTCATGCAGGAGTATTTATGGAAAACCGTTTCCTGCTGGATGAGCTGAACAGGATCGCACTGGGTGTATCCTTTCCCGTTAAAAAGGGGAGCCTTTTTGTAAATGCCGATCATTTCGGTGGGACCTTATACTCAGAATTAAAAGCAGGAGCTGGCTATGCCATGCATTTCGGAGAGCATTTCGCTGCCGGCCTGCAGCTGGATTATCTGCGTATAGCCATAAGTGAAGGCTATGGCAATCATCATGCTTTTACCTTTGAGGGTGGGATACATGTGAGCATTACAGAAAAGCTATCGCTGGGTTTCCATATATTCAACCCGTTGCATGTGAGATGGAGCGGGTCTTCCTCTGAACATATCCCGGTAAGGATGAGGGCAGGACTTGGCTTTAAACCTGAAGCATCATTGACTATCTGCGCAGAAATTATGAAATCAACAGTCGATGCTGCTATCATTTCCGCAGGTTGCGAATACCGTTATCAGAGCAGGTTTTTCATCAGGGCCGGCATCACCAGCGGCCCGGCCAGATACACTTTCGGAGCAGGGTTCAGACTAAAGAAGCTTGTGATCGATATTGCCTCTTCCATGCATTCCTATCTCGGATATTCACCCCAGCTTTCATTCACTTATTCCTTTGAAAAATGAAGTGGAAGATTATTTGCGGGATCATCTGCTTAGTGGGCATGCCGGAACTTTTTGCACAGCAGCCAGACAGTATATTACTGAGAGGCCGTGAGATCATCAGCAAACAGCTGGAACACCTGGAAGAAAAATCTGAAGCCGGAATTGACCTCAGTGAATTAACGGCAGATCTTGATTATTTCCTGGAGAACCCGCTGAACCTGAATGAAGCTGATAAAAGCGAGCTGAAGAAACTGGTTTTCCTTACCGGTATCCAGATAAAAAACCTTGTCGATTACAGGAAGAAATATGGCACATTCTATTCTATCTATGAGCTAAAGGCCATTGACGGCCTGGGCCAGAATACCCTGGAAAAGATCATGCCCTTCGTAGTAGTGAGGCCTGTAATAAAAACCTCATTTAACCACCAGCGCCTGCTCCGGGGAAAACATGAACTCATCCTTCGCTATCAGCGGAAGCTGGGAACACCGGCAGGATACAGCATCCCTGCCGATTCATTGCAGGCAGAAAAAAGCGGGTCCTTTTACCTGGGTGACCCGAATCGATATTACCTCCGTTACCGATATAAGGTGTATAATAAATTGAGCATCGGCCTTCTTGCCGAGAAAGATCCCGGAGAACTTTTTTTTAATATGCCTTCATACCTGGCAGCGTCAATAAAAGAACAAATGGACAGGCCAACAGGTTTTGATTTCTATTCTTTTCATCTCGGGTTTGAAGATCTTGGCTGGATCAGGAAGATCGTTTTAGGAGATTATCATGTCCGTTTCGGCCAGGGGCTTGTGCTTTGGTCCGGCCTCTCCTTCAGTGGAGGAAGCGATCCCTCTACCCTGAAGCGCTATGCGCCCGGTATCAGCCCAAACACCTCGGTCAATGAAGGCCTGTTCATGCGGGGAGGAGCACTTGGCATGGCATGGAAAAAACTTGAACTCAGCCTCTTCTATTCAAGGAGGAAAACAGATGCAAATATTGTAAACCGAAACAGCATAGAAGAAGCTTCTTCTTTGCCTTCCGGAGGTTATCACAGAACCCTGAATGAACTCCAGGACAAAAACGCCATGCTGCAGCAACATTATGGTGGTCATATTACATATTCGCATGAGCATTTTCGCCTCGGCATGACCGCATTCAGAACAGTTTTCGATATTGATCTTGTCAGAGATGAGAAACCTTCAAACATATTCCGTTTCCGTGGCCGCGAAAACCTGAATGCTGGAATTGATTTCGACATCCTCCTCAAAAGGACCAACCTTTTCGGTGAGCTTGCCTGCAGCATCAATGGCGGTTGGGCAATACTGGCAGGGCTTACACATAATACTGATAATGGAAGCATCATGACGATACTCTACAGGGAATACAGGCGTGAATACCAAAATTTCATGGCACAGGCATATGGTAAGCGTGATGGCAACGCCAACGAAAGAGGCATCAGGATTGCAATGGAAGTACCGCTGTTCAGGACTTTTGTTGTACAGATCTCTGCAGACCATTACACCTATCCGTGGCTCACTTCGCGGAACATCAATACATTCCGCGGACAGGATCACTATGTTTTACTTAGCTACAGGCCTGCGCGAAACACAGAACTTAACTTAAGGTATCGTTATAAAAACGGAGATATTAAAAACAAGGACAATCTGAGTTGGATCGATGAGCTAAGCAATGAAAAGAAGCATAATTTCCGTTTCATGCTAAGATATGCCGTGTCTTCTTATTTTTCTTTTAAAAGCCAGGCAGAATATACACTTATAAATTCAGGAAATCCGGTAGACAGAAGCAGGGGCGGCATGATTCTGCAGGATGTGTATTGCCATCCACCTGACATACCATTAAAAATAATTTTCAGGTATGCACTTTTCAATACGGATGGCTATGGAAGCAGGATCTATGCTTATGAAAACGATGTATTATATGCATCTTCTATGCCGGCATATTACGGGAAAGGGTTCAGGTATTATGTTCTCATCAGATACAGCCCCCGGAAATGGCTGGATACCTGGTTGCGGTTTTCCATGACAAACTATACGGATAGAAAAACCGTGGGCAGCGGCCTGGAAGAGATGGAAGGGAATAAAGTGCCGGAAGTAAAAGTTCAACTAAGAATAAGATTATGAATTTTCAATTTCAATAATAGCCACTAAGACACGAAGGCACTAAGAAACACGAAGAAAAAATATAGTGGAGCTTTGTGTCTTGGGGGCATAAAACATTAGCCATGAAGAATGAAACTTTTAAATCTATTCCAGAGCAAACAAACGCAATTTCAAGACTTGTCGTTGACGCAGCATTCACCGTTCATAAAAATCTTGGAAACTGTTAACCCAGTGTGGGAAGCGCAAATTTTAAGTCACCTAAAACTAACTGGACAAAGACTTGGTTTTCTTATTAATTTCAATGTTCCTCTTATGAAACAAGGCATTAGAAGATTTGTAAATTAAAAAGGAAAATATACGTTTAAAGAAATAACGCCACAAAGACCTAAGACACTAAGGTTTATAAATGATAAAATTAACCTTCGTGGTACTTTGTGCCTTGGTGCCTTAGTGGCAAGAATGATGTCTGAAATTAATAGCGGAGAAGCCTATTATTTAATAGAAGGCCCTTCGCCCAGGTGGAATAAATACTTTAATAAAGCTTTTCCCTTTTCAGAAGATAGGGATGCAGTATCTGTCTAAAGCCTGCATTGATATCGGCAGCGACAAAATCGATCATGTACTTTCCACAGCGAAGCTTAAGTTCCTTCACAAACTCCCCCACACTTTCCACATATTCCTTTCTTAGCTCCAGGGGAGTAAGCCTCAACTCTTCGCCGCTTTCCAGATCAACAAACTTATAGGGCCTGTTCTCGAAATCAAAATCAAGTTCCTTTGCTTTATCAACTACATGAAACAGTATCACTTCATGCTTATTATACCTTAAATGTTGCAGCGCTGAAAACATCTCATCCAGGTCACCATGACGCTCCATCATATCACTGAAGATCACCACCAGGGAACGCTTATGGATCATATCGGCAATCTGATGAATGGATGCTGATGCCATGGTTGGTTTCTTTACATTGGCTGCAATGGGCTTCAGCAGTTTTTCCATTTCCGTGTACAGGTATTTTACGTGTACCGAAGTCGAGCGTGCCCTCGTATTTAGCTCTATCTTATCCGAAAACAGGCTCAGCCCCACTGCATCACGCTGTCGCTGCAATAAGTTGATCAGCGCTGCTGCTGCATACACAGAAAAGGTGATTTTATTTGGATTATCAATGCTAATATCCGGTTTCACCGGGAAGTACATTGAGCTGGAATTATCTATAATAATATGGCAGCGCAGATTGGTTTCCTCTTCATATCTTTTCACGAAGAGCTTTTCTGTACGTCCGTATAATTTCCAGTCGATGTGCTTAATAGACTCCCCCTGGTTATATTGCCTGTGCTCGGCAAACTCAACCGAAAAACCATGGAACGGGCTTTTATGCAAACCGGTAATAAAACCCTCAACAACCTGCCGGGCAATAAATTCGAGAGAGCCGAACTGCTGTAGTCTGTTGTGATCCATGGAATACTGCATGCTGAGGAAAGTTCTATGTATGAAGAGAGACGCGTAAAGCTACGCGTCTCTCCTTTTTTTTATGCAAATTAATTATTCTAAAGGAGTTTTTGGAGTTTGCCTTTCAGCACCTGTTTGGGTACAGCTCCAACCTGTTTATCCATTTGTTCTCCGGCTTTAAAGAAAAGGATTGTAGGGATATTTCTGATCCCATATTTCGAAGTAATGCCGGGATTGCTGTCAACATTGAGTTTTCCCACTACGGCTTTGCCGTTGTATTCATCTCCAAGCTGGCTGACGATCGGACCAACCATACGGCAGGGTCCACACCATTCTGCCCAAAAGTCAACAATTACTGGTTTATCTGATTTGAGCACCAGCTCCTCAAAATTAGCATCGGTAAATTCTAAAGCCATTTTTTCTGATTTATTATGGTTGAACAATATTGAAACTGCAAAATTAAAGTTTTATTTTGGTTCAGCGCTTAATTAATGCATTAAACAATTGTAAGCTAATTAAGTTTATAATCAATTTGCGGCATATTATTAAGTGCTCTTATAAAAGCGGCAGGATCTACTGCATTATTCCTTGGCTGCATTTGCAATACGGCTTTGTTTTCCGCATCGGTGATCTTGAATTTAACCAGGCAATTGCCTTTGCTGGCCCTGATCATTTTCTGAAGGGCTTTGATCAAATCTTTTCCAATCTCATCAGCATTCAGATTGAGGGTAATGCTCCTGGTAAATTTTCCCAAAGCATCAGGTAGCAGGGTAATGCCTAAAGCTTTTAGCTCAAGTTGTTCCTGCCCTCCCCTTCTGAACTGCACCCTGACCTGGAGCAATACATTAAAACCCTCTACCAGGAAATGTTTCAATTTAAGGTAGTCTTCCGAAAAAAGAAAGAATTGCTTACTGTCATAAAAATCCTCCAGTGTAAAAACCCCGTAAGGATTTCCCGTTTTACTTATGCGTTGTTGCGCACTGGTGATCATTCCTGCAACGGTGATCGACTTATTGAAATACTTTTTAGGTTCATTGAGAAGATCAGCGATGCTTGCATCAGAAAAACTATCGATTTCCAGAGAAAAGTCATCCAGCGGATGTCCGGAGATATAGAAGCCTGTTACCTCTTTTTCCTTCTGAAGTTGTTCGATTTTAGTATACGGGTTACAATCAGGCATTTCCGGATCAGGAACATCCACTGCACTATCTTCTCCAAACAAGGATTGCTGCGCAGAATTCTGTCTTTCCTGAAAATCACCCCCATGCTTGATCACTTTTTCCAGAAAGATGGTGTCATCGGTATTCTGGCGGTAAAAGAACTGGGCCCGATGAGTTCCTTCAAAGCGATCGAATGCTCCTGCCTTGGCCAGTGCTTCAAAACAGCTTTTATTTACGGCCTGGAGGTTGACCCTTTTGGCCATATCAAAAATGTTCCGGAAAGAACCGTTGGCTTCACGCTCTGCGACAATGGCTTTTACGGCATTTGCACCTACCCCTTTGATAGCACCCATACCAAAGCGAATAGTTCCCTCTTTGGTTACGGTAAAGGAGTATGCACTTTCATTCACGTCAGGCCCCAGCACGTCAATATTCTGACGTTTGGTTTCATCGGTAAACTGGGTGATCTTCTTAATATCATTCAGGTTGTGGGTCAGCACTGCAGCCATGTATTCAGCCGGATAATGGGCCTTCAGATATGCAGTTTGATATGCGATCAAAGAATATGCAGCTGAATGCGAACGGTTGAATCCATACTCAGCAAAACGTTCCATGATCCCGAAGATCTCTTCTGCCTTTTCCTTTTCAATATTCTTTTTGAGAGCACCTTCGATGAACTCGATCTTCTGAGCCTGCATAATCTCAATCTTTTTCTTGCCCATGGCACGACGAAGAATATCTGCTTTCCCAAGTGAGAATCCCGCCATGATACGGGCGGTTTGCATGATCTGTTCCTGGTATACCATGATACCGTAGGTAGGCTTCAGGATATCCTCGATCATAGGATGAGGGTACTCAATCTTTTCCCTGCCATGCTTACGGTTAATATAAATTGGGATGAAGCTCATCGGGCCCGGCCTGTACAGGGCGTTCATGGCGATCAGGTCTTCAATATTCGTCGGCATGAGATCTTTCAGATACATACGCATTCCTTCTGACTCAAACTGGAAGGTTCCGATGGTTTCGCCACGCTGGTACAACTGAAAGGTCAGTTCATCATCAAGCGGGATCGTATCGAGATCGATCTCAACATCATAACTTTTCTTAATGTTCCGGATAGCATCTTTGAGGATCGAAAGTGTTTTAAGCCCGAGGAAGTCCATTTTTAGCATTCCTACCGACTCCACCAGTTTGCCTTCGTATTGGGTCACCATCAGTTCTGAATCCTTTGCTATACTCAGGGGGATATTTTCTATCAGGTCGTTGGGGCTAATGATCACACCACAGGCATGTGTACCGGTATGACGGGAAGAACCTTCTAGTGTTTCTGCAAAAACCAGTGTTTTCTTCTCCAATTCCTTGCCATTCTTTTTGATGTCGGCCAGTTCGGGAACTTCCTTATATGCCTTGCTAAGGGTAATTCCCGCCCTTTCGGGTACCAGCTTTGCCAATCTGTCGGCATCCGGCAGCGGAAGCTTGAGCACACGAGCTACATCCCTGATCGCACTTTTAGCCGCCATAGTCCCAAAAGTCACGATTTGTGCCACCCTATCCTGGCCGTATTTATCAACCACATATTGCAGTACTCTATCTCTTCCTTCATCATCAAAGTCGACATCAATATCCGGCATGGTTACCCTTTCCGGGTTCAGGAAGCGCTCAAACAACAGCTTGTACCTGATAGGGTCGATATTTGTGATCCCTGTGCAATATGCTACTGCTGATCCTGCTGCCGATCCCCTGCCCGGCCCTACAATAACATCCATCCGGCGGGCTTCGGCAATAAAATCCTGCACAATGAGGAAATATCCCGGGAAGCCCATCTCTTTGATCACGGATAATTCAAAATCAAGCCTTTCCCTGATCTCTTTCGTAAGTTCGGGATATAATTTCTTTGCCCCTTCATACGTCAGGTGATGCAGGTAATCATCTTCCGAATCAAATCCATCCGGCAAAGGGAAATGGGGTAGATTGATCTTATTGGTGGTGATGTCGTATTCTTCTATCTTGCTTACAATTTCCTGTGTATTTGCCAGTGCTTCGGGATGATCTTCAAAGAGCGCTGCCATCTCCTGTGGAGTTTTCAGAAATTCCTGCCCGGAATAATGCATTCCTGAGGTATCATCAAGGTCTTTGCCCGTATTGAGACAAATCAGGATGCGATGGGCACTAAAATCATTCTCATGAACAAAATGTACGTCATTGGTGGCAATTACTTTCACATTATGTTTTCCGGCGAGCTCGAGCAGTACTTTATTTACGATCTTTTGCTCCGGCCAGCCATGATCCTGCATCTCAAGATAGAAATCATCTCCGAAGATATCCAGAAACTCAAGCAAGATTTCTTCTGCCTTTTCCGGTCCATGCTTTATCACGGCAGTCGGAATCTCTCCACCCAGGCATGCCGAGGATGCGATCAGCCCTTCCCGGTACTCCCGCACGAGTTCCTTATCAATTCTCGGGGTATAATAAAAACCCTCGCGATAGCCCAGCGAGCTTAACTTGGAAAGGTTTTTATAGCCCTGCTTGTTTTTAGCAAGAAGAATAAGATGATGGCCGCTGCGGTCAGATTTCTCCTTCTTTTTATGGCGGCTTTCAGCTGCAACATAAACTTCGCAGCCAATGATGGGCTTAACCCCTTGTTCTTTAGCTTCCTGGACAAATTTCAGCACCCCGTACATATTGCCATGGTCGGTGATGGCCAGGGCTTGCATCCCACTTTCCTTTACTTTTTCCATCAAGGCGGATATCTTACTCGCGCCATCAAGGATAGAGAATTGTGTATGTACATGCAGATGTGTAAACTCAGGCATTTTTTGGGAAAGAATTATGATAAATTCAGAAAACTAAAATACTCGTGTCCGATTAAACTTAAATCTCATTCTTGCCACTAAGGCGCACTAAGACAAAGACTTATATTTTGCGTTTCTTGGTCCCGATAGCTATCGGGATGGTGCCTTTGTGGCTAATTTCCAATGAAGCCCCATAAGACACAGTCCTTTCCAAAGATACTATTATCAGACATTTCAAGAGTTCAATCTAAATTTATCCGGACAACATTGAAACTAAAATGCAAAATTAGACAAAAAACAAGGTGCATTCCGGGATTGTTAATAAAATTTTTAAAAACTTATACTCTGTTTATCCAGCACCTTAATCCCTGTCATACAGGGCAATAACAAATACAAATTAATGTATATTACTGAATGGATGCAGCATACAGAAGGGGGTCACATAAGCTTATGATACCCAGGAAAGGAAGAATAATTTCTCATTAATTGCATGGCTTTTAAGCATTTCCTGAAAGATTATATCTTTGCAAAAAAAATGCATGGAATTCACAAGAGAAAATAAGATTGAAGCCCTTGCCGACCTCAACAGGATATTTGCAGTTCATTTAAATATCGATGACATCCTCCCGGATGAAAAGCGAGAGGGCATCCTGAAGCTGATCCAGCAAACCGACGAAGAAATTTTTAGCATTCTGGCCTCTTTTAATAATGACTGGTTGGCCTGGGATTATGTGAAAAGCGATACGGAACTCAGGATAAAAGTTGAAGATGTGTGGAAAATGGAAGTTGAACGGCACCATGCGGCTTTTGAGATAAGCAAAAAGGCCGTTGTGGATTTGGCCCGGGACAGAAATATTGACCTTGAACCCGTCATGCTCAGGATTAAGTGGCTGTAAAATATATTAGAGAATATTCTTTTTAATTCCAAATAATATCCGGATATTTGCACCCCCAAAAAATTGAATTTTCAATTAAATAATTATAATTAATTTATTATGCCAACAAAAATCAGATTGCAAAGACGGGGTAAAAAAGCCAGGCCTTTTTACCATATCGTCATAGCGGATGGTCGAGCACCACGGGATGGAAAATTTATTGAAAAGATTGGCACCTACAATCCGATCACCAATCCTGCCGACATCCAGCTTAATTTTGACAGAGCCCTTTACTGGCTCCAAACAGGTGCACAGCCTACCGACACCGTAAGGGACATTCTTTCTTATAAAGGTGTAATCTATAAAAATCATCTGCTGACAGGTGTTAAAAAAGGAGCACTTACAGAAGAGCAGGCCGAAGCCAAATTCCAGGCATGGTTGAGTGAAAAAGAAGCAAAAATCGAGAATGCGAAGAAAGATGCAGAACTCAGCCTGAAAGATACACGTAAGAAAGCTTTGGAAGTAGAAAAGCTGGTAAAAGAAAATCGCTCAAAAGAAATCGCTGCAAAACGTGCTGCTGCAGTAGAAGCAGAGGTTGAAGCTGTTAAGGAAGAAGCAAAGGCCGAAGAAGATCAGAAGAGCGAAGAGGTGAAAGCTGAAGAGCCGAAAGAAGAAACCAAGGAAGAAGTGAAAGCCGAAGAGCCGAAGGAAGAAGCCAAGGAAGAAGTGAAAGCCGAAGAGCCGAAAGAAGAAGCCAAGGAAGAAGTGAAAGCCGAAGAGCCGAAAGAAGAAGCCAAGGAAGAAGTGAAAGCCGAAG
>JABMQZ010000195.1 GCA_013202965.1 Bacteroidota bacterium
TGAAAAGAAATACAAGATACTCCTTGAGGCCAACAAAATGGAAACCGAGGACAATGACGGAGTGAAAAGATATGTAGCAGGATTGATCCATGGGCTGATCCCACTCGCTTTTAATGAAAACAGCAAGTGGCATTTCGATCTACTGATCAACAAAGACATCATTCCGTTAAAAGATTATGCCCAAAAAATGGAGGATGGCTTTGAAGCAGTTAAGTATGGCGCTAAAATACCTGTGCGGAAAAAAAGTTTATTTGAAAGGCTGGAAGCATTCATGCAGAATCTCGTGCCGGAGAGATGGATCAAATGGCTGACAGATCATAACATCCTTTTCTTCCATAAAACCTATAATTTTCTGAAAAAGGCCGCCCTGACCATCATATTCTGGATACAATCCGTGCTGCTATTCCTGCCCAGAATGCTTTACACCCTGTTTTTACGATACAAACAAGAGCAGGAGTTAAAAGCCATTTCCAGCCGGATCTTCCATTATGACCTCATCCATGTACCCCTGCAGCAGCATTACTGGCCATTTAAATACACCAGTGTACCGCTTGTCTTTACCATACATGATTTTACCCATAAGCTGTTTCCAAAATTTCATACCGGGATCAATATCAGGAATGCAGAGAACGGACTCAGGCTTATCCAGAAAAAGCAGACCCATGTGGTCGCTGTTTCAAAGTCAACACTGAGTGATTCAAAAAAATTCCTTTCGCTGCCCAAAGAAAACTTTCACCTGGTTTATGAAGCCATTGAAGAAGAAAAATTCACCTACCAGGTCAACAAAGAAGATAGTGGAAAAGTGAGAGAGAAATATGGTATCCGGAAGGATATGCCATTCATTTTACTCCTGGGCACCATTGAGCCCAGAAAGAACCTGATCAATTCCATCAATGCTTTTCTATTGCTTCATAAGAGACATAAAGGGCTAAACCTCTCCCTGGTGATAGCGGGGAAACAGGGATGGAAAATGAAAAAAGTTGTAGGCTACAGTAATCTCATCACCTTTACCGGTTTTGTGGATGATAAAGACTTGTCGGCTTTGTATTCTGAGGCCATGGCATTGAGTTATGTGTCCTTTTATGAAGGTTTCGGACTCCCACTCCTTGAAGCCATGCGATGCGGTACTCCCGTAGTTTATGGAAATAACAGTTCCATGCCTGAAGTGGCAGGAGAAGGCGGTGTGGGTGCTGACCCATCCAGTGTAGAAGATATATCCGACAAATATGAAAAACTGTTTTTTGATGAACAGTTCAGGCAGGATTTGGGACAAAAAGCCATAAAGCAGTCATTAAATTTTTCCATCAGGAAAAGTACCAAAGAGATGTTACAGCTTTATGAGAAAGTGATTAATTCAGACCGGAATTTAACAGATAATCCAGTGCAAAAATGACAATACAACATCCAATAGCCGTTCAGGATGCCCATCGGACCATTCATGCCAGGTTTGAGGATATGGCCAGGCAATATCCTGAAAAAGAAGCGATAAAATTCAAGGATCAAAGCCTGACATACAGCCAACTCAATCATCAGGCAGATCAAATCGCCAATAGCATACTGTCTCTCATTGGACCTGAACCTGCGCACTTAGCCATTTATATTGAACACGGGATCAAGCAGCCTTTGGCCATTCTTGCCACACTGAAAGCCGGCAAGACCTATATTGCCCTGGATACTTCTTTTCCGGCGGAAAGGAACCTGCACATGCTGAATGACGGCCGCTGCAGCTTGATGATCACCAACAACATGAATCTTTCGCAGATCAAAAGTCTTGCAGCTGATCTGCCCCTCTTAAATGTCGATGAGGATCACGGGCACAATACACAGGCTACCAACAGGCCTGATGTTTCTCCCGACCTTCCTGCTTTTATCACTTACACCTCAGGCTCGACAGGAAAACCAAAAGGTGTAATACATTCTCACTCAAACATGCTTAATTTCATTATGAGGATGTATAGCATTGGATGTACACTGCCTGAAGACCGGTGGGCTTATTATTATTCGATCAGCTTTTCAGCCCATGGCATGCCAATTTATGGTGCATTGCTGAATGGAGCAAGCCTGTGTATATTCGATCTGAAAAAAGATAATTTCACTGATTTCGGCAAATGGCTTCGCCAGGAAAAAATCAGTATTTCCCTGATGATCCCCTCCATTCTGAGGCAATTTACTGCAACACTCGGATCAGGGAGACGTTTCCCAAAACTGAGAAGACTGCTCCTTGGAGGAGAAACCCTTTACAGAAGCGATGTTGAAAAGATCAGGGAACACCTGAAATACGATGCGCTTATCTACAATATTTACGCAAGTTCAGAAGCTTATCTTGCCAGGGCTTATAAAATTGAACATGATACTGTTATAAAAGGAAATATCGTACCTATCGGCTATGCTGTTCCTGGCATGGAAATCAGCATTCTGGATGAAAATGGCCAGCGTGTGGATACTTTCAAAACAGGTGAAATTTGCATTAGCAGCAAATACCTGGCAGCAGGTTACTGGCAGCAGGATGAACTTACTGCCAAGGATTTCATTATAAATGATGACGGAACACAATTATTCCATTCCAGTGACCTGGGATACAAACTGTCTGATGGATGTTTGGTCCATGTAGGCAGAAGCGATTCAATGATCAAGCTCAGGGGGTACCGAATCGACCTTGGGGAGATCGAGAATGCCGTGATGGACCTTAAGCAAGTAAAGGAGATCGCTGTTATTGTAAAAGAGAATCCATTCGGGACAAAGCACCTTATTGCTTATTATGTAGAGCGCGATAATGCTAAGCTTGACCCACTTTATCTCAAGCTGGCAATCCTCAGGAATCTACCCGACTATATGGTCCCATCCCATTTCATCAGGCTGGATAATCTACCTAAAAATGACATTGGCAAGGTAGATTACAAAAGTTTTCCCGAACCCGACTGGGAGTCTTTAAACAAAAAGAAAGATGTGGAACCGCCTTCAAACGGAGTGGAAGAGGAATTAAAAGAAATATTTGAGCGCATACTGGAGGTCAGCCCGATTGGGGTAACTGAAAACATAATGGAAGTCGGAGCCGATTCCCTCAGGCTTTTTGTTGCTTTTGATGAAGTGGAGAAACTCTATGGCAAGAAGCTGAATATAGACTCCATCATCGATGCGCCTTATATAAGAGATATTGCCAGGGAGATTAGCTTGAACAAAAGAACAGAAGAATCATGAACAATCTCATCCTGAATAAAAAAAATGTTCACCGTGTGAACAACTACTTCAATTCCGTGAAGGGGAGCAAGAATATCCCTTACGGACTTGGATCCAGGATGATTGCCTGGTTTTGCAAAACACGTTTTGCCCGCGAGAAATATTTCAAGGGGCGAAAGAATTTATTTAGTGAATTCCTTAGTATTCTCCCCGGCAATTATAAGGATGATGAATTAATGCCGGTGGTGCTTTACTGCAATTTCCTTAAAGGATGGAGGTCTGCCTCGCTTTCGTGGTTAAATAGCAGAAAACTAAAAAAATATGTCAGTATCAATGGCAGGAATTATCTTGACGATCCCCTGAAAGAAGGTAGAGGAGTGATCCTGCTGAACAGCCATTTTGGACTTGCCCAGGCTGCACTCAACATTTTCCCCATGCTTGGGTATAAAAATTTTGCTACCATTGTAAGGGCTAAAGGGCTGGAATCCCTCAAGTTTAAAGGAATAAATGAAAAGTCGAGGCCAAAATTGCTTGCATTTAAAGATAACTCTCAAAGTGAATTGTTCAAACAAATGTTCAGGGCAAGGGAAATATTGAATGAAGGAGGGATCGTTCATTTATTGGGTGATGGATATCATGGCATGAGCAGTAACACCATTAATTTCATGGGGAAACTTCGGGGTTTTCGTCCAAGTTATGCAGAATTGAGCATGGCCACAGCTGCTGTAGTCCTCCCGATGTTTATCGACTGCTCATTATCAGGAAAAGTTACAATAGATATACTGCCACCGCTGGATCCGGGCGATGATTCAATGAGTGCGGGTGAAAAAAGAAATCATATGACCATCCAGTATGCAAGGCTGCTTGAAGAAAAATGGAAAAGCCAGCCCTGGAACGTAAACTGGAAGTTTATGGAGAAATATCTTTACCAGCTTGATGCTGAAGAATAATCTGCTTTACTTATTTACGTCGGAGAATGATCAGGAAGCCTGCTTTCCCCCCTTCCATAGTGTCTTTAAACGTCATAGGCCGGATGTCTTCTATTGCAAATAAGGGAGTAAATAATTTCAGGATATGTCCTTTCATTATCTCACCCGGCTCATCCCCTGACGACCTACAAAGCTTTACAGCTATATGCCGGGCATAGAACATGAGCAGCAGACCACCTTTCTCAATGATCTTCGAAATGCTATTGACATAATCAGGGCGGTTAATCTTTGGAAGCATGTGAAATGTACCCTTGTCGATGCCAATTCTGAATGTTTCCTGAAAAGGCATAGAAGCCGTTGCATCTGCAATAAAATACCTGAGTTTACCCGGAATTTCAGGATAGGCTGCCCGGGCCCTTTCTATGGCAGTCGATGCAAAATCGAAACCTATTACATTAAAACCTTGTTCAGACAGCATAGCGGACAAATAGCCTGAGCCACAACCGATGTCCACCAGGGAAGCTCCTTGTGGGATGCTTCCGTCATCAATAAGCTCCTGGATGCTATCAGGAAAATCCTCACGGGCCCAGAAAGGGTTGAATTCATCTGAACCCCAGCGACTTGTCCATGATGCTTTCTTCTCTTCCAGCTTTCTGTTCTTCTTTTTCTCTCTTAGCTTCTGCTTGTTTCTTTTCCTGAACTTATTTAATAAAGCAGTAATCATCTTTTGGCATTGTGGTCTTTAAAGATCTAAAATTAAACAATTCTACTGAAATCCTGATTTTTTCATTGGCAAAAAATAGAGGCCATCTCGAATTTTGAGACAGCCTCTCAGCAACTTAACCAAATCTGTCAAACTTAACAGATAACAAAAACCTTTATCAGCATTATTTCTTGAAATCCACATTAAAAGTCCATGAGGCGTAGTAGAACCCACCTACCATTGGCATCCCGCTTGCCTGCCTGTATTCCTGGTTGAAGATATTCGATCCGCCTATCCTGATGGTCGACATCAGCTTGGGCATTTCGTAGCTGAATTGCAGGTCGGTGATGTTATATGAAGGAATCACTGTTGCTTTAGGGGCAAAAGCCGACTCCCAGGTATAATCATCCACCCATCTCCAGTTAATTGAGAAGCCAAATCCTTTATATATTTTTCCTGTGGCACCAATATTTATCTTATGCCTGGGGGTGTTGAAGCCAAGGATTTCATCTTCGCTTTTATTGTATCCGGCAGTATCCAACTCTGTGTACGTATAATTACCATAAACTTTTAGTGTTGGATTTATGTAATAGCTCAAGCCTATGCTCACTCCGTGAGTATTCATGTCACTATCAGAGTTGGTTGAAACAAGATATGGTTTAACATTTCCGGCCATTACTGCATCTATTCCGCTCTGCTCACCTGCAACGGCACCACCACCTGGTGTCATAACTGTCACATAAGTTATAAGATCAGAATACATGTTATAGTAAAGGCTTAAATCAACAAATAATTTATCTGTTATCAATCCATTGTATCCAAGTTCAATGCTCTTTAGCTGTTCTGGTTTTACAGCATTTACATATGTAGTTTTCAGAACTCCGGGATCAGGATCATGACTCTGCGTGAAAGCCATAAAAGAAGCCATGGAATAAGCATTGCTATAACCGTCAATATTTCCAACCGTAAACCCATAACCCTTGTTCAAATATTGATATTGGTCGGTAACCGCAGGGCTGCGGAATGCCGATTGTCCGGTTAATCTCAGAACATGATTCCTGTTTACATTGTATACGAGTGCAAGCCTTGGTGATAATTGCAGATCGTAGTTTGTGCTCTTATCGGCACGTATTGACCCAAAAACTTTCAGTTTATCCTCAACAGCATTCCATATTGCCTGGGCAAAACCACCATATTCAGCAACATTGATCTTGGTACCTGCAGTATCTGCGAATACTGTGCCATTCGAAACAGGGTTTGTATTTCTGAATGATGCACCAAAATTGAGTTCTACACTATTAAAGCTATGATTGTATTGGCCTTCCAGGTGATATAAAGTTGTTTTACTGGAAAAATTAGATCCGTCTGGAGGATTCGTTGTAGTAATCAGATTAAAAACTGAATCCCATACTGCTGTTCCAGGCTCCAACCACTGTTGGTTGGCTGTATTCATCGCAGTTTCTGAGGCTGTTTGAGACCATGTATTGTCGAGTGGATTCGTAAAGCCTCCACTCAGCTGGGCCATGGTCATCATATAGGTTTGGAGATAGGTAGGCCCCACATAATTTTTTGCAGCCTGTACACCCATAAGCACGCCTGTAGCCGGCAGGCTATAAGTATTATTTGTGTTGTCTTTATTCATATATGCTTTAAAGCTAAAACCTTTATAATCGAGGCCCAGCAGTTGCTGCATCTGGCTAAACCCCTCAAGAGGAGCACGATTGTTGCCCATGTAGATACTGGTACCTGTAGAATATCGTCCTTCATAACGGATCATCACATCCTTATTGACTTTATAAAACAATCCACCACCTATCTTAAAATTTTTGGTATATCCGTCATAGAGCTGTGACTCCATATAGCCCGGCATCAAAAACTTTACTTCCCCGGGATATGCAGCAGGGTATTGATCCGCATAATCTCTAAATTGCTGAAATGCCGGAATGCCTGCTTCAGCATTCGCAATAATAATATCGTCAAAATCCGTTGGTGGGGTTTTTTTATTGCCATACCTGTTGGTAACAGTATCATCGGCAGTCCAGTCCTTGGCTGTCATATAAGATCCGGTGATCTTGAATCCGAGCTTTCCTTTTGCAAACACATCAGCATAACGGAACTGGGCTTCGCCATATTCGCGGTTACCGCCTTTTACCCGAACTGTAACCCCCCTGTATTTAAATGGGCTCTTGGTATTATAACTCAACACACCCTGCATGGCATTTGGCCCGTACATTGCTGATGCAGGGCCTGAAATTACCTCAATGCTTTCTATGTCCAGATCATTCACTCCAAACATATTTCCGGGAACGATGTTGATGGTAGGCAACTGATTGTCCACACCATCAATGAACTGTACCACACGCAAAGGAGCGGTTGTATTGAAGCCCCTGGCATTGAAAATTTTAAAACCCATACTGTTGTTGATGATCTCCACATCGCGCATGCTCGACAGATCGCTGAAATAATCACCCGAAGGTGCATTCTCAATCTGACGGATACTCACCTTCTGTATAGTAAGTGGAGCTTCTCTGATTTTTTCATCAACACGTGAAGCACTGATCACTACCTCGGCCCCCATGATCACATCCCGCTCAAGATTTAACTGTAACGATCCTGTACCGGGCATGACATTCATTTCAATGGTTTTAAACCCGATAAAAGAAACCTGAATAGTCACTTCAGCTTTTCCAGGAACATCCAAAGAGAAAAACCCATTCTCATCGCTGGTGGTTCCCTGCTGGGTACCTTTCAGGGTAATGTTGGCCATTTCCAGCGGCTCACCACTTTCAAGGTCATAAACATAACCATTGATGGTACCAGCCTGCCCGTACACAAGGGCATTAAACATGGCAAATGACATTGTTAATAAGAGCAATCGTAAAACTTTTTTCATGATTTAGGTTTTTGATTAATAGCTTTATTGTTTTCTGGTGTTTTATGCAATTTATATTCTGTTTTATACCTTGTTGGCTAATGATCAGGAACAAATACCGGAACTGAGATGCCATCTTTCCGCTGACAGATCATATGCGGAACTTTTACGTTGTGCATATCATCCATGATCAATTCCCCGCGTATGGATTTAAAATTCAGGGTTTTCAGGTATTCTTTCATTTTCTCCCTGTCTCCACCGCTTTCTTTCAATCCTCTTGAAAGGTAATTCGCAATGGAGATCCCATATATATTCAGCCAGTTTAAGTCATAGCCGTGCATTGATCTGAACATCTCATTTGTTTTTATATAGCGTGGGCTTTCCTGCTCGGTATACGGACGGGGAAACCAGAAATTATTACCCGCAATGCCCAGTGCATCCCAAACGCTGGCATTATCTAGGGTATTATTGCCCATTATGGGTATATCCATATCCCTTTCACGGATCTGGCGACAAGCATTGATCATGGCTGAACCACGGCCGGCTACAATTATAAATTCAGGATTGTCATCCATCACCTTATTGATCTTGTTTCGCATATCCATTTCGGAAGACTCGAACACTTCACCTTCTTTCATTTCTCCACCGAGTTCAGTGAATTTCTCAGAAAAATACTTAACAACATCATGTCCCATATCATCGTTGACCACCAGCCATGATCCCTTCCTGAGAGCCAGCCCGGAATAAGCATATGCAGCTATCAAAGGCATGATCTCCGATTCAATCTCAAAATCCCTGAATACCCAATCATAGGGAGCAGCAATGTTTTCGGCACTCGATAATGTAACAAGCATCGGAACCTCATAATCATTTACAAGGCTGGCGCTTGCCTGAATAATCGGAGTATATCCGCTTATGATCAGATCGACTTCATCGATCTCGATGAACTTCTTAGTAATGCTTACTGCATCTTTTGGATTTAATTTATTATCCTCATAGATCACTTCAATATTAAATTTCTCAGGCTGGCTGTTGAGATATTTAAATGTAAGATCCAAACCTTTCTTAAACTCTTCTGCGAAATAGCTTCCGTTACCGGTCAGCGAGAGGTTAACACCAATCCTGTATACAGGAATTTCAGGAGACTCGTTTGATTTTGTTTTTTTTTCAGGCTGACGGCAGGATGGCACAGCCAAAACAATTAAGAAGAGCAGGATAATTGCCTGGAGTATTTTATTTTTCATAGGCCGGAAAAATTGTTCCGACGCAATAATAGGAAGAAAATATTTAAATATTGCAAACTTATTATAGGTGCTTCTGATTAACGGATTAACGGATTAACTGATTAACGATTTACGATTACTAATCCCAA
>JABMQZ010000196.1 GCA_013202965.1 Bacteroidota bacterium
CATATTGTAAGGGCTGATGCTTATGATGAAAACAACTTGATAACTGATGAAATTACTGTTTTTCTGATCGATACTATTATCCCTCTAACGCCACCGGTACCTGTCGTCAATATCACGCCTGAAGAGGGAAATACAGACACGATCTTCAGTTTTGATGCCTCAGGCAGTTTCGATAGCAATGACCCTGTAGAAGCCCTGCTCTTTCGCTGGGATTTCGACGGGGATGGAAATTGGGATACTGAGTATTCTAATGAAAACGGGATAGAGCATAAATATACACATCCCAGCAATTACCAGGTGAAGCTGGAAGTAATGGATACAGACGGCATGACGGCCGATACAGTGAAAAGCCTGTCGGTTGAGCATTCAGGGAATCCGGATGCCTGTGAAGGATATGTGACCATTCCGTATGGTGGGCAGGTATATCATACGGTTGCCATCGGGAATCAATGTTGGCTCAGGGAAAACATGAATATCGGAACAATGTTGAATGGGGGAGAGCCACAATCCAATAACGATACCATTGAAAAGTATTGCTATGATAATGATACTGCGAATTGTATTAAATATGGCGGCTTATACATGTGGAAAGAGATGATGAAATATTTCCCATTGCAAAGTTCACAGGGGATTTGTCCCAATGGCTGGCACATCCCGGGAGACGATGAATGGAAGGAACTGGAAGGATTTGCAGACAGTCAGTATGGCATAGGTGATCCTGTTTGGGATGAAGAATTTTTCAGGGGCCTTGATGCCGGGAGACACCTGAAAGCCTTGCTTGGATGGATATCCGGAGGGAATGGCGATAACCTGTATGATTTCAAAGCCCTGCCCGGAGGATTCTGGGAATCCGGATTCTCATTTATCATGGAAGGAGAAGAAGCGCATTTCTGGAGTTCAACCCATGACAGTGGTCATAACGGAAGGGAAAGAACACTGAGATATGATAAGGACCAGATTTCACGATCATACACCTGGGATGAGGCAGCATTTTCGCTAAGGTGTCTGCGTGATTAATCCTGTTATTTCCACAACAAGGAGTATCTTTGTGTCAACGAAAAATTAATGAAGAGAATATTCATTATCATACTGCTCGCCAGCCTGATTTCCTGTGGGAAAGATCCAAAAGGAACGAATAAGCCAACGATAGCCCTTAGCATCCTGCCTCAAAAGTATTTTGTCGAAGCCATTGCTGACACCCTTGTAAATATAGTTGTAATGGTTCCTCCGGGTGCCAGTCCGGCAACATGGGAGGCAACACCGAGGCAAATGACAGCCCTGGGAAATGCTTCAGTGTATTTTATGACAGGACATCTCGGTTTTGAAAATGCATGGATGCCAAAAATCCGGAAGCTGAATGATAAGATGAGGGTGGTTGATCTGTCTGAAGGCATGGATTTGTTTGGCATAGAACACAGGCACGGGGAACATTCACATAGCGGTATTGACCCACATATATGGCTGTCGCCTGAACGGGCTGCGCTTATGGCTGAGAAGACTTACGAAGTCCTGAAGAGCCTTCTTCCGGAAGATCTGGAGCTTCTTCGCGCCAACTATAATAAGTTAATGCAAGAGATCGCATCACTTGATAAGTATATTACAGAAGAGCTTTCTGCATACAAAGGAAGCACTTTTCTGATCTTTCATCCATCCCTGGCTTATTATGCAGATGATTACGGACTGCTTCAGGAATCTATCGAATATGAGGGTAAAGAACCCTCGCCGGCACATATGAAGCAGATGATCGACCTTGCGAGGGAAAAGAATATTAAGATTATCTTTGTACAGCAGGAGTTTGATATAAAAAATGCACAGATCATAGCAAAAGAGATCAAAGGAGAAGTAGTGCAGATCAATCCCCTGGCATTGGACTGGCCTGATGAGCTCAGGAATATCACAATTAAATTGAAAGATACATTTAAGAAATGAATGATACCCTGGTTTCCATAGAAAATGTTTCAGTAGCTTATGACGGGATTACGGTACTGGAAGATGTGAACATGAAAATAAAGCGGGATGATTTCATTGGTATCATCGGCCCCAATGGTGGTGGAAAGACGACATTAGTAAAGGTCATACTGGGTTTGATCAGGCCGGAAAAGGGGAGTGTGCGCTATTTCATCCCTCATAATACAGGCCACAGTAAGATCGGATATCTGCCCCAGGTTCACAGTTTTGATAAAAAATTCCCTGTCAGCGTTCAGGATGTCATACTGTCGGGCTTGCCTGAGGAACGAAAATTAATTTCCAGGCATACAAAAGGAGATATTAATAAAGCCAGGGGATGGATGGAAAAACTCGGGATCGGCAGTCTGCGAAATAAGGCAATTGGGGCCTTATCAGGAGGGGAGATGCAGCGGGTCTTCCTTTGCCGTTCGCTGATATCAGAACCTGAGCTGCTCATCCTTGATGAGCCGGATACTTATGTTGACAACCGCTTCGAGCGTGAATTGTATGAAGAGTTAAGGGAGCTTAATGAAAGAATGGCCATTCTACTCATTTCCCACGATGTGGGAACCATCACATCTTACATTAAAAGCATTGCCTGTGTGAACAGGCACTTTCACCATCATCCCTCAAATATTATTACCGAAAAACAACTGGCATCTTATAACTGTCCTATACAGATCATCACACACGGGGATGTGCCGCATACTGTATTGGGAAAACATGATCATAAGCAAGATGTTTGAACTGCTGTCATATGAATTCTTCAGGAATGCCCTTGCTGCGGCTGTACTTTCAGCTATTAGCTGTGGGATTATCGGCACCTATATTGTTTCACGTCGAATTGTATTTATCAGCGGAGGGATCACCCATGCATCTTTTGGCGGTATAGGAATAGGATATTTCCTGGGTATCAATCCTATTTTAGGTGCGGCTGTTTTTGCTGTACTCTCTGCACTGGGGATTGAATATTCTTCACGGAAGACTGAGATCCGTGAGGATTCTGCCATTGCCATCATCTGGGCGCTTGGCATGGCCGTTGGGGTCATCTTTGTGTTTATGACACCCGGTTATGCCCCAAACCTGATGTCGTACCTGTTCGGTAACATCCTGACTGTCACAGCAACGGATCTGTTTATGCTGTTGGGATTGGTGTTTGTTATACTGATCTTTTATATGCTGGAGTTTAAAAACATCCTCTATATTGC
Organism: Bacteroidota bacterium; assembly: GCA_013202965.1. Taxonomy (GTDB): domain Bacteria; phylum Bacteroidota; class Bacteroidia; order Bacteroidales; family B18-G4; genus B18-G4. The sequence goes on from JABMQZ010000196.1 coordinate 3,156, forward strand.
TTTTGATGAGGAATATGCCAGGGCCAGGCGGCTACCCGTAAATATGATCAAATATGTGATGATCATCCTGATCGCACTCACCATCGTATTTAATATCAGGGTGGTTGGTATCATACTCGTTATTTCGCTGCTTTCCATCCCGCAAACCATAGCCAATATGTTTGTGAAGAGGTTCTTTAATATTATGGTCCTTTCGGTATTGATCGCCTTGCTTGGCACCATTTCAGGATTGATCCTTGCCTATCTCTTCGATATTCCTTCCGGCGCAGCCATCATTTTCTTCCTGGTAGTTTTGTTCTTTCTGGCCAGAGGCTTTAAGTATTTGTTCAGGAGCTTGTAGAGACGGGGTGAGTGGGGGACTTAGAGAATCAGAGAATCAGAGAATCAGAGACTGATGGACGCATTTAGAATTTCTAATTAATTTAAAACCCAAAATTTAAAATTTATATTTCACCTGACACCTAACATTTAACACCTATATCCGGTCTCTGTTAAAAATAAAAAGTAACCCCCATGCTCAGGCTGCTGTAACTGAAATCCTTTATCCCCTGCTGGAAAGTGAGTTTAAGGTCGGTTTTTTTTAATTTGTAGATTGTGTTGGCTCTGAGCACCATGGGGGCATCGCCATTGCCGATATAGCCTTTATATCCCCCGAATTTAGCATTGCATTCGAAGCTGTTTCCATACAAAGAAATCCCGGCACCATAGAGAAACGCATCATTCTGCCGATAATCGTCGCGATTGGTTTGCCACACATAAAACCCTAACATCATATAAGGGCGCAGTGATAGTTTATCTCCTGCTTTAAAGCTTTTTCCCGCAGAGAGATCAAAGAAATAGCCAGGAGCATCTGTATAGCGCGCATTGCCAAGGTTGCCGCCGCTGGCTGTACGCATTGTGATTCCGAGCAACAGATCAGGCCATTGGCCATGATCACGTAGCAATTGGATCAGTGTAGCAATATACAGGTCGCCGGCAGCAAAGCCTCTTGCATCCAGGTCGCGTCCACGGCGCTCATCACGTGTGATAGTGTCCATTATAAAATATTCGATGGGAACACCGTATAACTCGACAGCTACCCGGCCATCCAGAAAAGGATAATGAAATTTCAGGAATAGATCCTGTGTATTGTCACCGCTGCTAAAATGAAGATCGGCGGCTGTTTCTATGAAGATGCGTTTTTCTAATAGTGCGTCCCTGATCTCTGGAACAGCAAGGGCATTCGGACCAAGATAAGCAGGGGAGTAGATCAGGTATCTTGCCCAGTTGGTCACCCCGTCCCAGTTGTGCTTCTTGTTCCACCAATCGTAGTTATCGTCCTGTGCAAAGGACGTAAATGCACCTAACAGTAGTATAATTGATAAGAAAGTCCCGGCAAACAACTTTTGCATGCAATTACGAATTATTTCCTGACAAATTTAGCATAGTAATGTTTAAGTCCATCACGTATCTGTATGAAATAAATACCTGCCGGGATATTTTCCAGCCCAAGTTCATGAGCTGCAGCCTTGCTGAGTTTAGATGTTTTTACAAGCTTTCCTGATACTCCTATAATGTTGTAATATGCATCGGCCGATTCTACATTATATTTGAGCCTTGCTTGTTCTCCTGCCGGATTTGGAAAGACTTCAAGGGCATGTGATCCAATCCCTTCGGGATCATAAATTCCAAGAGAATTTGAAAACTTAAGCGTGGTACAATACTGGCCAGACTGTTCAACTGATGATCCTGTAACAATGACATTATCCTCATTGTCCAGTTCAATGTCATATGCAACATCCTCACCATTCCCAAAGCCATTGTAATGGGCTTCCCATATTTTTTCGCCATTGGCGTTCACTTTGAGGATAAGGTAATCAGACATAGTTCCGATCCCGCCACCGGTGCCACACAGATAAGTATACTCATCTTTTGTAATAAGCTTCGTGAAAGCATCATTCCCGTCGCCGGTCCCGTTATAGGTCTTTTCATAAAGCAAGCCACCTGTTGGGGAGATCTTTGCATAATAAGCATCAATAACTCCATCTTTGTACAATCCTGCTATAATGACATTACCTCCGGCATCCAGAGTACCGTCATAGAGTATTATATAGTCATTGGGGCTGGTAAATATTTGTGTCCAGACCAAATTGCCATCGGTGACCCTGATCAGGAATCCTGCAAAGTCAGGCGCTGTATTACTAAGAATGCCGCCAACGAATAGGTTATCGTTATCATCAAGTAAAGTAAAAACCGGGACACATTCATCATATCCTGCGAAATTGGTTTCAAATTCAGAGAGAAGGTTACCGTTTGCATCATATTTGATTATGAAGAGATCAATAGTCTGCAAAGTAGTATTCGAAAAGACACCCGTGACAAAGGCCTCTCCGGATGAATTCACATTAACCTTCATTCCCATGTATGGAACCAGAATTGATCCGTAGCGTTGTACCCATTGGAGGGCGCCCGATGGTGAATATTTTATAGTGAGTGCGTAGCGGTCAATGACATCATTTGCTTCACCTGTGACATAGGCATAATTGTTTTCATCAACAAAAATATCCCTGAAGTTATCGGGCTCATCAATAAAATTATAATATTGGGTATAATGTTCTGTTCCGTCCGGCTCATAAACATGAATAAGCCCATCATCTTTTGAAGCACCTTGATAGCTACTTCCTGCCAGAAATGATCTTCCTTCATTGTTAACTACCATTCCTGTGAATGAACTTGTATTGTCATCCCCGCTGATGAATTGCATTATGCCGGCCTGATCATATTTGATCACGTACATTTTACCCGTTCCTCTTGCACCGACATAAACATTATTAGAATCATCGGTTTCAACAAAATCTCCTACAAACAGGTCATTCACATTTTCACTTTGCGACCATAATAAATCCTGGGAACAAGTAATTCCTGTCATAAACATCACAAGAATTACAGATAAGAGAAGTTTTTTCATGGGAGGGGTTTTTGGTTTGCAGACATAAAGATAAGAAATTTTTAAGAATTATGAATGTTGAATTATGAATGTTTTTTAACCACGAAGTCCGCAAAGGATAGCTCAAAGGAACCACAAAGATTTTGAAATTTGGAATTTTATTGGATTTTGCGCTTTTGCTTGTTGATAGCGTACCCCTTCTCCTTTAGAGCCTGCCCCGCAATAAGCGGGGAGAGGGGGACAGGGGGTGAGGTGACATTCAATTAATTCTTAACAAACTTAGTATTGAAACGCATCAATCCATCCTCAATACTGATCAAATATATGCCATCGGAATACTTTGCAATATCAATTCCCTGATTTGGATTATTATTCAAGATCCCCGTACTCATAATCTTACCGCTAATATCACTGATGATGTATTCAGCATCATTATTATCAGGAAAATAATCAATGTAAAGGATTGCATGAGCCGGATTGGGATAGATTTGGGGAGCTCTTATTCCGGAAATCTCATCCTCCTGAATTCCCAACGGATTTGAAAACTTTATGGTGGTGCAATACAGTCCACCCTGTTCAGTCGATATACCTGTTACGATCACGTTATCCTCATTATCCAGTACGATACCATAGACACAGTCAATATCGTATCCAGAGCCATTATAATGAGTTTCCCACATTTTTTCACCATAGGAATTGGCCTTTAGTATCAGGTAATCCCAATCGGTGCCTTGTCCGGTTCTTATGCCGCACAAATATATAAATTCACCTTTTGTAACAACATTCATGAAAGCATCAATCCCGTTGCCAATCCCGTTATAGGTTTTTTCAAATAAAAGTTCACCGCTCGGGGAGATCTTGGCATAATATGCATCCTCAGGATCATAAGTTCCTCCTGCTAAAATGATATTGCCCTCGAAATCAAATGCAGCATCCTCGAATACTACGCCATCGTTTGGGCCGGTGATAATTTTTGTCCAGATCAAATTACCATCGATAAGCTTGATCACAAATCCTGCAGCTGCCTGTGGAGTGTGGAGACGGCCACCAACATACAGATTATCCTCATCGTCAAGTAATGCGAATGTCGGGACGCAATCTGTATATCCTCCGATATTGGTCACAAATTCAGAAAGAAGGTTACCATTTGCATCATATTTAAGTACGAATACATCCGTAGTCTGCTGGCTGTTTACCAATACCTTACCCGTAACATAGACGTCTCCTGATGAACTCACTCTAATCTTTAATCCATTGTATTTGTCCAGTGTGTGACCATAGCGCTGTATCCATTGAGGTGCACCTGCTGGTGAATATTTTATAGTTAGAACATAGGCCTCAGTTGCATCTCTGGCTGTACCTGTAATATACGCATAGTTGTTGTCGTCAACAAAAATATCCAGGAAGTTGTCAATTCTGTCAGCATAATTGTAATATTGGGTATAAATTTCTACTCCATTGGATTCATAAGTAAGTAGAGCGCCATCCCTGCTGTTTAAATCCATATCTCTTCCCCCAACAAGGAAAGATTTTCCTTCAGGGGTCACGATCATTCCACTGAAATAACGTACAGTATCAACTCCTGAAATGAATTGCGACATGCCGTTATGGTCATACTTGATCACCCATACTCCATAGTTTCCGACAGCGCTGACATAAACATTGTTGTTCGCATCAGTACCCACAGATGTTCCTCCTATAATGTTGTTCACATTTTCACTGCGTATCCATAATATTTCCTGGGAGTAGGTAATCCCTGTCATAAACATCACAAGAATTACAGATAAGAAAAGTTTTTTCATAAGAGGTTTTTTTTGTTTGCTGAGATAAAGATAGGGTATTTTTTAGTATTTTTATCAAATTAAGCTATCTAACGCCCATAGCCTCCGGCCTATGTCCTTATTTAAAACAAATGGACCGCAGATCATTCATTAAAAGAACCGCAGCTACCGGCACAATGGGATTTATTGCTTCTACCATTGCAGGCCGGAAAGTTCTTGCCGGCATCATTGATAAAGAAGCCGATATTTCTGTCATTAAGGGAAGTGATGTCTTCGGGAATACCAAAAAGGCTGTGGAGCTACTTGGTGGCATGGAACGTTTTGTTCCTGCCGGATCAAAAGTTGGCTTGCTGATCAATTCAGGCTTTGATATAAAAGGGGCCTATGTGCATCCCGACATATCCCTTTCAATCCTGGAGATGTGCATTGACGCAGGTGCACAGGATGTGCTTTCCCTGCAGGTAGTGGAAGACAGCTATTGGAAACGCAGTGAAAGATATGATAAGTTGAGTGGGCTCTTTGACAAGCTAAGCCAGGTTGAAACCAATACTTTTCCGGCAGAATATAATGATGAGGACTGGATGCTTATTCCTGCCATTGAAGGCGCTAAATCCCTGCAGGAGGTCGAGGTGATCAAAGCCCTGAAAGAAGTGGACATACTTATTAATGTATTTATCGCAAAGCATCATGCCAGCACCTTATACACCGGGGCTTTGAAGAACTCTATGGGCTTCTGTACCCGCAAGACCGATGTTTTTTATCACCTTGGTTCAGGTGAACGCAATGACCCTGAATTCCTGGCACAATGTATTGCCGATATCAACCTTCTCAGACAGCCTGATCTGATCATCGGCGACGCTACCGAATTTATTATAAGCAACGGGCCACAGGGACCTGGAGAAATAAAACAAATGGACAGGGTGTTTGCTGGCACCAACCTGGTAGCCATGGATGCCCTGGGTGCTTCCTATAATGACTTTGCACCGGATGAGATCCTTACGATAATAAAGGCAGAGCAGATGGGACTGGGATCTTATGACCTCAGTGAATTGAATGTGATAGAGATCTCCTGAAAATTATAAATTTTGAGTTTTAAATTAATAGTGTCCGGGGAAATTTAGATTGAATTCGTGAAAAGCGCAATGGCGTCCATTTTTGCAACATCTGAGTAAAAGAGGGCTTGGGGAGGCATTCCAGGTTGTAGGCCCCTCGTCTTCGCTCGGGATGACAACTTATTAGG
>JABMQZ010000197.1 GCA_013202965.1 Bacteroidota bacterium
ATAGCGGAACCAGATTTTTATAATACCCCTCTGTCCCGCAAAAGCGGCACATCTCCCCTGAAAATCAGGGGAGCTTATTAGGAAACCTCGCGGCAAGCCACGAGGAATCATTTGATTGATTTTATACAATCGATTATTTTTTCCTGACAGGAAAATCTCTAATTTTGCACTGCATTAAGTTCTTGAAATAAAATTTATTACTTATAAATAAAAAAACACTCCCATGGCATTTAACCTCAGAAACAGGAATTTCCTGAAATTGCTCGACTTCACACCAAAAGAGATCAATTTTCTTCTTGAGCTCTCGATGGACCTTAAAAAGGCCAAATATGCAGGTACTGAACAGCGGCGTTTGAAAGGCAAGAACATTGCCCTGATCTTTGAAAAAGCTTCAACCCGTACGCGTTGTGCTTTTGAGGTAGCAGCTTTCGACCAGGGGGCACAGGTCACCTACCTTGGTCCATCGGGAACCCAGATCGGGAAAAAAGAGAGCATGAAAGATACCGCCAGGGTGCTGGGCCGCATGTATGATGGCATCGAATATCGTGGTTTCGGACAGGACATCGTGGAAGAACTGGGGAAATATGCAGGCGTGCCGGTTTGGAACGGACTTACCAATGAATATCACCCGACGCAGATCCTTGCCGACTTCCTGACCATGATGGAACACAGCGACAAACCCCTTCACCAGGTTTCTTTTTGCTACCTGGGCGATGCCCGTAATAATATGGGGAACTCATTGATGGTGGGAGCTGCCAAGATGGGCATGGATTTCAGGGCAGCAGCCCCGAAAGAATTTCATCCTTCAGAAGAGCTGATAAAACAATGCGAAGAAATTGCAAGGGAAACAGGTGGAAAGATCCTGATCACTGAAGATGCTGACAGGGCAGTAAAAGGAGCTGATTTTCTCTATACCGATGTATGGGTATCAATGGGAGAGCCAGATTCGGAATTTGAGAAGAGGATCAGGATGATGATGCCTTTTCAGGTCAACAAAGAGCTGATGGGAAAAACCGGAAACCCAAAAACCAAATTTCTCCACTGCCTCCCTTCTTTCCATAACCGTGAAACAAAAGTTGGCAAAGAGATCTACGAGAAATTTGGAGTTGAAGCCATGGAGTGCACAGATGATGTATTCGAATCAGAAGCATCCATTGTGTTTGATGAAGCCGAAAACCGCTTGCATACGATCAAGGCCGTGATGGTGGCAACTTTAGGCAGCTAAGAACTTATTATCCTTTCAAGCGAAAGCCCTGTTGGTGCATATTCACCTTCAGGGCTTTTCTTTTCACAAAAAATATGTTATCTTTATTGCGATATAACTTTCGTCTAATTAATAATTATTTAAAATTTTTTAATCATGACAACTGCAATTTATGCTTACCTGATTTTCGTCATCGCGCTATCCCTGCTACTGATTGTTGCAGAGTGGATGATCTATCAAAAGGCCGGAAAACCCGGATGGGCCTGTATCGTCCCCATTTACAATACCCTTGTCTTGCTGGAGATAGTAGGAAAACCCTGGTGGTGGCTGTTTTTGCTAATGATCCCTTTCCTTAACATTATTATCGGCATCTGGGTGATAAATCTGCTTTCAAAAAGTTTTGGAAAAGATGTTGGATTCACTGTCGGACTGATACTCTTATCCATAGTATTTTTCCCCATTCTCGGCTTTGGGTCCTCAAAATACATAGGCCCTGCAGGAGCACCGCCAGCTTAGAATTTGATGCTGCTTTTGTGCTAATGAAGAATATGCTTAACAGCGTCTATTTACTCTGAGGAGCAACGACTACATCACTCTTGATGAAGTCTTCGACAATTACATCTGCAAATTGTTCTGCCATTTTAAGGATGCTTGAAACATCTACTGTTTTGGTCTGTGCAGACCAGAGCAGTTCTCCGCTTTCAAAATCAAAAAGGTTGGCTTCGAGGTATACCTGGACTGAACCGGTGTAATAGCCAGGCGAATAATAATAACTATTGAATCCGCCATAATAATCATAAAATGGCACATTATAATAATAAGGCATGTAATATCCTCCGTGTCCCGGGACATAACGCCTCGTATCTTCCATGTGCCGCATACTCATGGTAAAGACAGCATCTATATCAGCTGAAATAAAAATATCCCTGACGATCTCTCTGGTGATGGTACCGATAGCAGCTTTAGGCGGTAAAAGATCAAGGGCAGCAATAACAGGATAGCCCTTATTTTCCAGCCTTGTTTCCACCTGGTCTTCGAAAATCCGGCGGTTTTCTGAATTATGGGCGATCCCCAGAATCACAATTTTTTTAAAGCTTTCCGGCTGGTGCTCAAGCCTGGTCCATGATCCGGTTACCTTGGTTCCTGTACTGCATGCCATCATCAATGACAGCAATACCAATACGCCTATTCCTTTTTTATAACTCATCATAATTATGTTCTAATAAATAAATGGTGAAAAGATCTGATCATGATTAAATATTAGTTCCCAAGGCGAAAAATGATCCCGGCAGTCAGGTCACCCTGCAGAACAAGGGCAGTTCCGCCAAAACTAAGGCCACAACTGCTTCCGCCCGTACCAATTCCACAATAGGCCCCTGCACCTCCGGCATAGATCGGGAAAAGCATACGTCCCTGGATACGGATACCGATAGCATCGGAAAAGAAATATTTGAGCCCGGCCTGAAGTCCGAAAGCAAAACGCCACAGATCTGCATAGTTTTTGGCAGTAGTATTATAATATGCTGCTCCAAGCGTAAGTCCTCCAAATCCAAAAAATTCATCCTGAATTTCCATTTCTTTTATCGCTCCTACCTGGAAATAATTAATGTTCACATTAAAATCCACTGCAGGAAAATCACCCTGGTAATAATAAGATGGCTACCAGCTTGCCCGTGATTCGGAACGGGTATAAGAAAGCTCAGCAATCACACCATGGCGCACGGGAATTCCCAGGATCACACCGTAATCTACATCATCCGAAAACTTGAGGTCACCCTGAACAAAATTGATTTTCCCATTAAACATATAACCGGCGAAAGGAGTGATTTCCACCCCCTGGGCAGAAACATTATTCGAACTCAAAATAAAAGCGAACATAAGCCCGAAAGCTATCAGGCTGATAGATTTTTTTATCTTCATCATATTGTTAAAGATGTTTAATAAATAAATGTTATTCCCATATGAAATTAAAAGCCAAAGATCATCCCCAGGCCAATGGTAATATAGTTCAAGTTATTGAGATTATTTCCATAATCGAATACAGTATTGTATTTGGCATTCACAATGAAACCTACTCCTGAATTGGGTATTTCAATAAGCGCACCAATTTCGGGCCGTATGCCAAAGTCCCAGGTCTCATCTTTCCAGTAAAGCAATCCAATTTGAACGATCTGTTCTGTGTAATATGCACCAATGCCTATCCTGGCATAAGGGGAAATAAAGAAATCTGACTGATAGGCATAACCACCTTCAACAAGGAAATAATAGCTGTAAAGGTCTCTGAAATGAATGGCAGTGATTGTATTATTATTATAATCAATTGTCATTCTGTCGGTTTTTTTAAAGAAGGCGCCGTAGCCAACAGCTCCACCAAGCATTACGTTGGTTTCGAAGTGGTAATTCCCTCCGAATTCAAGCCCGCGAATGCTGGTTTCGTCAATATAATCTTTAAAATCACTGGCGGGTATACTAATATTCCACTGCAGTTCCCAATGTGTTTCTAACTGTGCTGCAGCCGGTTTTGTAATTAATACTGCAAGAACGACTATGATCGTTATTAGAATATATTTTTTCATGATCTTATTTTTTGCTGATTTTAAAATATAATTAATTTGTAAGCAGGTAAGGAGACTGTTCGAAGGCCTGGTCGATCTGGTTGATCAAGCGCTTGTCGATCAATCCGTCATTATTGCTCAATACTCCTCCGATCATAGATGCCCAGAGTGCATCGATCAGCTTATTGCTCTGATCAATATTTTTAAGGTCAGCAAGGTCAATGATAAGCGCACCTTCTTCATATGAACCCAGGTAGGTACCCCAGGGGTAATAGTAAGAATATCCGGGGTATCCCCAGTAACCGGGATAATAATACCACCAGCTATAAGAAACCACATGGGTTGTGCGCGTGACGATAGAAACCCCCATCCCGAGATCCGGACTGTCGGATGAATCAACTTTCACAAAATTTCTGGCCTGCATATTCGTATTGATCTTGGTCAGGATGGTTACATAATACTCCTGCATATATTCAATTTCTTCCGGAGTCGCAGTACTGTCCATTAAGATAGAATCAGGTATGTAATAGGTTTTATACTGAGTAAAGTCAGCAGTTTCTTTGTACTGTGTCCATACCATGTCCAGATCGCTGGTATTCACTGTGTAAGTAGGATACTTACTGCAGGAAGCGATCATCAGTCCCGTAAATGCTATCAGCATTGCAGGGAAGAGAAATCTCTTGATTGATTTTTTCATATTCGTTAAATAAAAGTTTAAACTAATTTCCAGAAATAGAACAACTCAAGCTTATATTTGTTCAGGCATTATTCGTATTGCAAATATATAAATCATATCATGTGTGCACAAGAAAAAATGTGATTATAATGATCCGGCTCTCTGTCACTTAGTCTGCTTCCCGGGTCTGCTTAAAAACCGTATATCTTTTTTGAGCCGGAACCTGTAAACAATGTTCAGGCGGAATATGCCTGTATCATAGCCCAACCAGGTTTGGGGCACCGGCGACTGGTTCCTGAGAAAGATACCCAGATAAGACACCCCGGCATAAAATCTTTTGCTGTTATATCCTATGGCGATCCTTCCCGTAAGATTGGCAGCAGCTGTAAAACCAGAACGGTCAGGTTCACCTTCTTCACTGGTGTAGACCCATGAACCTCCCCCTGATAGCCCACCAACCAGCGATAATGTTAAAAAGAAATGCTGCTGAACTACAAATGTCTGGGCATAACCTGCGGTCACCCCGATATTGGCAATACGTGACTGACTGAAGTGCAGTCCTCCGAAAAAGTTTGAATCAGCAAGGCCTCTGGGGATAAAAGAGGAATCTCCCTGGGTGTCCTCAAAAAACAGGTTGCCGCCAAGAAGAAAGGATCCTGCACTCTTTTTTTGCCATTCGTTCTGCAAAAAGGAAGCCCGATAGGAGAAGTGCCTGTGGTTGAAGACATACTGCCCGTTCAGGCCCAGGCTGATAGAGCTAATATCAGGCCTTTTGGGAAGGGTGTCGTGGGTTGGCCAATCAACGATCCAGTCATTCGGCTGAGTAAGGTGATACCCCTTATATAATTGCAGATAAATATCCAGTACGAGTACAGGCATGTAAATATGTGTTTGGAGGTCGAGATAATCTGTTTTACCATATTTATCATCATCATTATTCACAAAGGGGAAATTAAATCCGATATTCAGGCCGAGGATGCCATAGTTGAATCCGAATCCAAGGATAAGAGCTTCATTGGGATGATAGATCAGGTCTTTCCTGAGTTTATTATCCCTGAAGGAAACTTCTGCCGACTTAATAGAAGCATACACACGGGAAGTCAGCTGATCCAGGTAAGATGCAATATAATTAGTGTCAGGATTGCCTGACAGCTTTTTCAGGATGCCCTGTGCATGAGTGCCGGGAGCACTTAAAAGCAGAACAATTACAAGAGGCAGTAATTTGACAAAACGGATCATCCTTTATGATCAATATTTACGTTCCAATTCCTTTTGGGAGTAGCTGAAATGGGAACCGCGGAACAGATTAATATTCAAGGAGACATAAAAAATCCTTACATCGATATCCTTGAATTTTTGTTCTTTTATCCCGTCTTTATTCACTTCCGTATATGATTGATTGAAGAAGTTCGTCAGGTAATATTTGAACTTGAGATTGATACCATAACGGAATTGTACTCCCACAAAAACAGTATTGTAAAGTGTTGGCACCCTGCTGGTAAACCAGATATTGAATTTGTCATCCTTCCTTTCATTATTGAAGGTCTTTTCCTTGTAATTGGTAGGGAATTCTATCTCATAGCCGGCATAGAGGTGGGTCTTGTTCATGGCGCCCAGCTTGAAGCCAACAGGAATCCCTACATTATAGGTGCGGTATTTTTTCTTCAGTCCTGTTTCCGGGTTATTATAAATGAATCCAACATTCCGAAGGGCCAGGCCGGTAAATATTCCAAGGGTATTATTAAAATCATGGTTAAGCATACCCTGCAGATGCAGAAAAGCGGTAAATCTCATCACATTGCCTCCATCATTTCCATTATTATCAATAGATGCAAAGGAGAATATGAGTTCGCCCCCTGTTGTGAAATAAGTACTGGATTTTTTTTGAGCCCGGGCATCCATAATAAATACGATACTCAATATGAGACACAGAATAATTGTTTTTTTCATACAATATAAGTTTATGTTTAAACTATACTTTACTTACAGTGAACACTTGGATAATATTAGCGTCAAGTCACATATTGATATACAAATGTATGAAATAATTAACATATTTTCGGGAAACACTTTTTAAGTATATTTGTTAGATACTTATATTATCCTTAACCTAAAATCATAATGCCTTTTTAATGCGGTGGACCTTTCTCATACTCATCCTGACACTTTTGTCATTTTCAGCCAGGAGCCAGTATGGTTCTTTTGGAGTAACTGATGCACGCAGCCTTGGGATGGGAAACACCTATACCGCTACTACTTACGATCTTTATGCTATCGGGAAAAATCCGGGTTTGCTTCCCGTGCGACGGGGGAATGAAAAAGTTTCTTTTATCTTCCCCAATTTAACTGCACAGCAATATGGTGTTGGTAAAACGCTGAGTACCTTTGATTACTATTCTACAAATAAACTACGAAGTGATGGCGTAATTGAACTAACGAAAGATAAATTTAAACTTGCCATCGAGAATAATGGTAAAATCTTTGTTGATGGTTTGATCGGGTTTTTCTCCGCTGCCTACCATCCCGGGGAGCATATAGGAAGTTTTGCATTTGCCATGTCTGATTACATTACCGCTTATATGGACATTCCGGATATCGTTCTCGAAGTGAACTATGGCGACGAAATAAAAGACGGCACTTTTAATCTGGATAATTTTACCTTTAAATCCTGGTGGATAAGGAGCTATGCATTATCATACGGAAGATACCTGTATAAAAACGACAACAGCCTGCTAAAAAATATTTCAGGAGGGATCACGCTTAAATACATGACCGGCTATGCTTACACAGATATTGGACTAACGGCAAATGCCACTTATTCAACGGCCACACAAAGCCTGTCGGGATCTTACCAGGCAAGATCGGTCCATGCGTTCTCGGAAGACCTTTCGAGTGTTAATAGCTTTGACCAGGGGAACAATAAACCGCGAGGTTTTCTCCGCCTGCGACCCGCTGCCTATGGTTACTCTATTGACCTGGGTTTTGGTGCAGAGTTGGAGAACGGATTCATCTTCGGCCTCGCCATCACTGATTTGGGCAATCTGAAATGGACCGGGGTTGCCAAAACATCCACCTTCGATGGTTATATTGATATCAGTGGTGTGATCGACCATGAAACTATTGATTCGCTGGCACATGAAATAAATCTCGAAAGTGAAGTAATCGAATCATTCAGCACACCGACTCCGGCTGCCCTGCGTTTTGGACTTGCCTTACAATTTGAAAAGATGTTCAATCGTTTTCCTGGAGAGTTGCTTGTCGGATTTGATTATAACCAGGGGCTGAATAATGAGCCTTCCAATTTCACGGCTTCACGCTTTTCACTTGGGCTTGAATATCGTTACAAACCGAAATGGCCATCACTTCTTGCTGGATACACTTATGATTTACTTAAAATCGGCCGTGGAGCAATCGGCCTGGGCTATCAAACCCATTTCATGGATATTTATGTCAGTACAATCGATATTTTTTCAATTGTCGTTGGAGGTGACCGCTTCTCAGGCTCACTGGTAATCAGGTGGAAAATTCTTTCCGGCAGGAAAAAAAATAATAATAGTGCATGGTAATGCAATGCCGATATTCTATGGGTGTTGGGTTTTGAGTGTTGAGTGGATTTTAGAGTGCTAAGTTTTGAATTCTGAATTATTTCAAAGACACTTAGGTGTTAAGGCACAAAAATCATTTAAATTTGATTTTACAATAAGAAAATATAAGTATTCTACAAAATTTGAATCATGAAAGAACGGAGTAAAATCGATAAACACCTTTACGAAAACAGGTTTCCTTATTTATTGCTCGCTACAGCTCTACAGGTATTCCTTGTTTCATTCTTTCCTGACAGGCACAACACTTTGATCAACGAAATAACTTTTTCAATATTCATTCTGGCCAATATTAACCTGGTCAGGCATAGCCGGAGAATTATTATCATAATGCTGTTCTTTGCACTTTTAAGCATTTTCCTTGTGTGGATCCCTGACAAGTCTGAACTAGGAAAGTTATTATACCCGTACGAAAAGCTAATCGTGATATTATTCATTGCAGTGATCATTTATCATATAATCATTGTGATTATAAAGAGCAAAGAGGTTAATGCCAATATGATTTTCGGAGTTATTACGATCTATATCTTGTTTGGCCTTATAGCCGGAGAATGCAATCTGCTCATTTATTTCTCTGATAATACTGCATTTAGCGGGACCTTTGACCCATCGGATAAATCAGATTTACGGTATTTTAGTTATGTAACCATCACTACTTTAGGATATGGGGATATTGTCCCGGTTTCCCGGGTCGCCAGGGCTGGAGCGGTGTTTTTCAGCCTGACAGGACAAATTTATCTGGCTGTGATCATTGCACTGATTGTTGGAAAATATGTTTCCCATTCCGACAGGAAACATTTGAAACAGAAAGAGCAGTGAAAAGAAACTTAAAGTACATTCTTGCCACGAAGCCACACTAAGACAAGTACTTAGTTATAGTAATTCTTGGTCCCGATAGCTATCGGGATGGTGACTTTGTGGCTAATTTCCAAAGCAAGCCCCAAAAGACACAGCCCTCCCAGGGATACTATTATAAGACATTTCAAGAGTTCAGGCTAAATTTATCCGGACGACAATAATTTTAAATAAATTCTCCACTCGGAACTCTTGAATATATCTACATTTTAAAATTCGTGTTTTTTTCTAACTTTGTATATCTTTCAAATCATTGCATAATCCAATATTCAAAATTATGACCAAGCCAATAAACTCAATTTTAATTATCTTCATCCTGGTACTCGTTTCATCTACAGGATGTAAAAAGGGGAGCGATGAAAGCATTATTAACCTTTTCTCAGTTAATGATGATATCGCATTTGGAGAAGCCATGGAAGCAGAGATTGCTGCCAACCCACAGGACTTTCCTATCCTGGATCCGGCTGCCTACCCGGAAGCATATCAGCATCTGAACCGTATACGAGATTCAATTCTCGGTACCGGCCTTCTCTATTACGAAGACCGCTTTGAATGGAAGGTGCAGATCATCAGGAATGATACCATGCTGAATGCATTTGCCACACCGGGCGGTTTTATGTATTTTTATACCGGCATCATCAAGTACCTGGACAATGAAGCCCAGTTTGCAGGGGTAATGGCCCATGAGATGGCTCATTGCGACCTGCGCCACAGTACCAATACGCTTACCAAGGTTTATGGCGTCCAGATCCTTTTGTCTATATTGCTGGGGCAGTCTCCCGGTCAGCTAACTGAGATTGTAGCCAGCCTGGCTTACGGCCTGGGTACCCTTGCCTTCAGTCGGGATCATGAATATCAGGCCGATGAGCATTCAGTAAAGTACCTCTACCAGACCTCCTATGATGCTCGTGGCATCGCCGATTTTTTTATTAAACTCGGTGACGCTCCACACCCGCCAGAGTTCCTGAGTACCCATCCATCTCCTGAAAACCGCATTGAAAAGATCAACGAAGTATGGCAGAGCCTTGGCGGCAAGGAGGGCAATATCTATGTCGAGAGTTATAATGCATTTAAAGCGAGTCTGCCTTAGTGGAACTGATTCCGATCTCAGGAGGGATTTTATTCAGTTTCTGGTTTCTGGATGCTGTTTGTTTGAGTTTAGAGCCTGAGGAATTTATATTGTACCCTTTATTAATTAATTTTAATATAAAAATAAAGCATGAGTTTGGAAAAAGAAAACTATAAGATCATTGCAGCTGTTGCCATTGGCGCCATCGGAGGATTGCTCCTTGGCAAATATGTTTGGGGAAAAGACGGTAGTGACAGACCTCTTTCAAAACATTTGGCTACCCTGAGTAAAGTACTGGAACAAATTGAAGGCATAGAAACCAAAGAAGCAGAAGACCTTAAAGAAAGGATCCATAACATCTTAACTACAATTGAATCAAATTATGGCATCACTAAAGGATAACATAAATAATATATCGGACGATACGGAAAGTCTGGTCAAGGATTACCTCAAGCTATTTTCAATAAAGCAATCTGAAAAGTTCGCCTTATTTCTTGGTGTGCTTTCAACGGCTTTTATCCTGACATTATTAATATTAATAGTTCTTGTCTTTTGCTCCTTTGCACTGGCCGGATACTTAAATGATCTTTTGGCCACTGATTATTGGGGGTACTGGATTGTTACTGCTTTATTCTTACTGCTGATCACTTTTCTCATCTTTAAAATTATTAAAACAAGAACGCCTCTCCTTTCAAATCTCTTTGCAAAGATTATTATATCCGTTTTTGATTTGGATATTAACCAGGCCAAAAACATCAAGGGTTTAAGGTTTGAAGGTGAAGCGGCAAAAAATAAAATTGAAACAGATAAAACAAAGATCAAAGCCAATGTTCAAATGCTCCGATATGTAATCATGGAATCCCTTTTCAGGGAATTCTTTGGATTGTTTTCTTCCAAACAGAAAGATACAGGCCCGGATGAGGCAGAATCCGGTCAGGCATCTGACGAGAAAGACAAAGATGAATAGCAATTGAATTATATCTGATAAATATTTATTTGAAAGGACTTTGTAAATCCTTTTTAATACAGGAAATATGGAAAATGAATCATTAATACCCAAAATAAACGCTTCATCAACATTTTATGTACTTGCTTCCCTGGCTTTAAGCGTTATCATTTTGATTTATTTTGACAGCATTTTCAAGCCCCTGGTGATCGCTTTTCTTATTTGGTTTATCATTAATCAATTAAAATTATCCCTCGGAAAAATCAAGATCCGGGGAAAGACCCTTCCTTCCCTCATCAGAAGTATTCTGGCTTTTGCTATTATCACTCTGGTTTTATACCTGGTTGCAGAATTATTGATCAAAAACATAGAAGGAATTGTGCAAACGATGCCGGAACACATTAACGACCTTAATAAATCATTTAATAAGGTAAGTGCCATTATTCATAATCCGAACTACGCTATATATCTTCAGAAATGGATGAACAATCTTAACTTGTCCGGAATGGCAACATCAATTGTTAGTTCATTATCGAGCGTAGTTGCCAATTCTGCAGTGGTGTTGGTGTACGTAATATTTTTCCTCATGGAAGAATCAGCACAGATGATAAAACTGGATAAATTATTTCCTGTGAAAAAGAAGCAATACAAAAAATTCATAAAGAATTTGCAGAGTATTGGCGATTCCATCCGTTATTATATTTGGTCCATGACAGCAATTAGTCTGACTACCGGAGCGATAAGTTATGCGATCCTTCTGGTAATGGGAGTTGAATATGCATTCTTATGGTCATTCCTGATATTCATCCTGAATTTCATACCCTATATCGGGCCTTTGATCTCCTCTATTCTCCCCGCAATATTTGCCGTGGTAACTACAGGCGACCTTATACAATTTGTTTATGTTTTTGCAGCATTGGAAGGTGTTCAGATCATTATTGGGAATTTTATTCAACCCATGGTCATGGGCAAAGGCACCAATCTTGGGCCGGTCACTGTGATTATTTCCCTGGCTTTCTGGGGAATGCTCTGGGGGGTTGTAGGTATGATCCTCGCCGTACCGATCATGGCAGTCATCGTTATCATTTGCAGCCAGATCCCCTCCACACGCTATCTGGCCATTTTCCTTTCAGAAAAAGGGGATATTCCAGATTTGGAAGAGTGAGCTAATATTGCTTCATGAGTTTAAGCCGGGAAGGCCTCAGAAAATATTATATCTTTGACAAAATCATTGAAATTGATTATCCTCGCGGCAAGCCAAGAGGAATTATTTAATTAAATATTACATATTAATGCAAAAAACACGACTCATAAAGCCCTTGATCATTTTGTTTGGCCTTATGATGCTTTCGAGCATATCCAGATCGCAGATCCTCATATCCATCCTGCTAGGAGACAAGCTCAATTCCGGTGCCATCGAATTCGGCCTGACCGGTGGTTTGAACAGGACTTATATGTTACAGACTGAGGGAGCTAATGGATTAAACCAATTCAACATTGGTTTCTATTTCGATTTCAGGCTAAAAAAGGAAAGCGGGTGGTATTTGTATACCGGTTGTCTTGTAAAAGGCGGGATGGGAGCTTCCAATGTGGCTATATATCCTTTAGACGATCATGATTTGGATAGTACCATGGTTGGGGGAAGTATAAACAGGAAGATCAGTTATTTCAATGTTCCCATAAGCATCAAATACCGTTTTAAAAGCAATGTGTTCGTACTTGCAGGTGCCCAACTTGGCCTCAGGCACAAGGCCACAGATGAGTTCACCAATACCGTAAATAATAAGGATGATCTGGTATACAAGCACGATACCAGGGATTATTACAGGCGTATTGATGCCGGCCTTACTGCAGGTATTGGTTATAAATTCCGATACGGAACCATGATGAATATGGGAGTCCGTTATTATTATGGCCTGGCTGATGTTTTTAAAGAAGGCTATGGCTATGCAACCAATTCTGCGCTTTATATCTTTGCTGAAATTCCTATCGGAGCTGAAAGAAAAGTCAGGCCACCCCGTGAAAAGAAGAAAAAGGATAAAAAAGGGGGGAAACAGTAAAGAATTCCCGCTCAAAGGAGGGGGGCTTGATGAAGCGCCCCAATGGGGAGCCATATCATATTTCACTAGAAATTCTAAGCACTAATTCCTAAACCCGAAACAAATTCAAAATTCAAATGATATAAGCTCAAAACATCGATAATTCATTCCTGAGTTATTGTTTTGTATTTTGTGCTTTGATCATTGTCTATTGTTTAGAATTTAGATATTGGGATTTCGGATTTTAAAACAGCTTTCAGGATTGAAGGCCTTTTTGTATAGTATTAACATCTGCCAACATATCCTCAATTCTTTTAACCTCCCCTTAAAATGTTTTAACCCTTCCTTAACTGTGGGGGCGGTGATATGGACTTACTTAATTATACGGAAGATAAATCCTACACGCGCTCCGATATTACTAAATGAGAAAGGGTACTTCAGGGATTTTGTCGGTGTATTTTCATTATCGTTTTCAGCAGTACTATATTCATCTACGAATTCATAATATCTTTCCCCCGTTGTCAGGTTATTCAATTCATCCTTTCCCATATACTTGTATTCGGTATACTCTGCTGAAATCGGAACATAATTAATAGCTGTATAGGCGCATTCAACAAAGAATCTCGTTCCCTCACCCACAAAGACATCAAATCCAATTGCGGCCGAATATCCAAGATTGAGTTGCCTTTTATATGTCAGGACACTTTCAATATCTTCCCTGGGGAGATATCCGGGTATGGGATTATAGATAATGATATCATCTTCTTCAATGATCTTTCCGAAGCCGATCACACCTCCTATCTTTAAGAATGGCCTTATTTTATCACCCCCGCCCCTAAGGACAAAGTTTGGCCTGATACCAAACATTCTTCCTTTTATAACTTTTTCCTGGGTGATCTGTACCTTGAATACATTCACGATGTTGATCAAATCCTTATAATAGATCTCGTTCTTCTGACTCATCTGGTAAAAGCCATTGATCTCTATTGCAATATGCTTACCAATGAAGGTACCTACTCCGATCTCAAAGTTCGCTCCCTGGCCGAATGAGATCCGTTTTAATTCAAACTTGTTGTTTTCATAAACGGTATCATAGTATATATAACTATTTCCGCTACTCATCTGAAAAAAGCTCTTTTGGGTACCCAGGCCATAGCCCAGTGCTGCGTTTATGTACAGCTTTTGTGAGAATGCATTAACAGTGAAGAATAATACAATCATAAAAACAGGAATTCCTGCAATAAGTGTTGACTTTTTCATCGTTTATTGGTTTTGGTTTAATCGTGCTCGCTTAGTACAAATATAGCAAATTTCGATTATTGGACAAATTGATGACTGATTGGTGAAATGAAAATCTTGCAATAATTAATAATTGACTTGCAATTTTCAACAAAAAATGCAAAAAAACGGAAGATCACAACTTCAATATGAAATAAATTCAGGTCCGGAAGGCATCAAACCATGAATTTATGAAATATTGCATTTTGAAATATCTCCGTCGTATTAATCAATTGTATTTCTGTGCATTCCAGGATTAATTTTGGATCAGAAGTTCAGGCTTTTATGAATCTCAAAAATCTATAATCATGAAAAAACTAGTATTATTTCTACTAATCGGCAGTTTTATCATCACTTTATCTTCTGCCCAGGAACCTCAAGCTACGGTAACTCCGAAATTAAAGAATTGGTCCATTGGTTTACACATGGGCTGGATTCCGGGTGGTCCGTCAAAACGTATTGAAGAACACATGAGCAATAATGGATTTGACCGGCAAAGCAGTCGTGGATGGTTTGGCGGATCTGGAAGAGATTATCCTTTTTCTGATAGGTTTTTGCCTTCATTGATGTTAAGCGTTAAATACTATCTAAAACCTAAGCTGGCAATTGGAATGGTTGGAGGTATCTTACACCTGGGCAGTACTCACGGTAATATTGGTGATTATGTCCACGTTGAAAACAAACTTTCTTATTTCGCAGCTGTCATTTCATACAATTATTATGATATCGTGAGAATTGGTGTTGGACCGGCGGTATATTTTACCAGGACCTGGGAAGAAGGTTTTAATATAGAGGGTTCTCTGGCTGCTTACGAGCATACAAAATTAGGTTTTGTCATTGATTTCGGCTTAAGAATCCCCAAGAAGACCAGATGCTTCTTTGAACTCAACATACAGTACAGGTACGTTGGAAAGCTGAATATTGGTCCATTCAACCTTGATTCATACAATCCTGAGTTACCTCAGGCTTCGGTCAGTTTCAACCATGTGATGATCTCCCAGGGATTCGGGGTGCGTTTTTGATAGGATCTTCAAATATATAGGCAATGAGCGATGGGAGAAAACGATATTCGATATCCGATATTCGACAGGCTCAGGACAGCTTATTTGATATTCGACAGATATTTATCTCGCATAGGCTGAGTGAGACACCTAAAACTTATCTGTGTTCCATTCGAGCAAACGTCGTTCCCCTTTAATTTCTCTTATCTCGCTGATCTCCTGGGAAACCTCCACCACGCCACAATATTTATTCTTTTCATCACGCAGGGCAAAATACTGGATCAGGATATACACTTCTCCCATCTTGATCCAGAAACTGGCTTTATCCTGCCTTCCGCTGCGAAATTCTTCGATGATCTCTTCCACGATATCGATGCTTTCGGGAGGATGGCAGTTGCGGACATCCCTTCCCACAATCCCTTTTGCACGTGGAAAGATCCTGTGCTTCGGGCTCGAAAAGTACTTTACTTTATTATACTCATCTACATAAGTAATATCCACCGGAAGATGGTTGAACAATAGTATAATTTGCTTTACGCTAAGCAAACCTGTTCCCAGCTCGACTTCATCATTGATTTTTTGTGCCGCTTGTTCAGGATTTTCCACTTCGAAATCAGGCTGAACATATGGAAATTTCAGGTCGCGGCTGTCATCAAGCATTTTCTTGAGTTCCCCGGCCGGAATGCTTTGTTGCATTAGCGGAAACAGTATCTTTTCCTCCCTGAATTTAATGGCAAGCATGTTAAAGAACAGGTCGCCGGCCAGCTCGTTGAATTTTTTAAGGTCCAGTTCAACTTTTTTGAGGACATTGATGATCTCCTTCCTGTTTCGCCGGATATCATCGTGAAATGACCACATCACCTGAAGGCACCTGTAATCAGGCCAGTGCTTTTCAAGTACTGGAAAAAGCACATTTTCCTTGATCACATAATGAGCATCAAAGATCTCCAGCCCGGAAAAAAGTTTCAAAAGTTCTCTCTTTACTTCCAATTCATTTTTGTCTTGATTGATCTTTCTGATCAAAGGACGGATGTCTTTCAGGCGCATATCCATCTCCGCATTGTTCCTGAGCAGATAATCAATAAAGCTGTCCTTCCCCGGCTCCGTTCCCGGGTTATTTTTCAGGGAAGTATGAAAGAGGTTCAGGAGTTTATTTACACCCGTTTTCAATACAGGCATAGGGATGTTGAGTTGTACCAGGTGATCCACCAGGGCAAGGACTGCCGAAGGGGTGATCTCATCCATCAACTGCCGGTTTTTTCGAACGGTATCAGCTGGATTTTCTGCATTGATAATGGCCATGCTGAAATCAATCAGCTCCTGCGAAACAGTATTCCGTGTATTTTTAAATTCAGACATTTGGCATTTCTTCTCTTAATAAAACACAAAAATATTTAGTTTTGCCACAATAAACAAACACATCATGTTCCTGAACAAAACAACAAAATACGCCCTGAGCATACTTGCTTACATGGCCCACGAACCCAAGACACTGTACTCAGCCGAATTTCTTCACGGGGAATTGAATATTCCCAGGCGATACCTGCGGCAATTGCTCACCGATCTCTCAAAACACGAATTTATTATAAGCAGCCGTGGAAGAAGTGGTGGCTTCCAGCTTAGTAAAAATGCTGAAAAGCTTAGCGTAGCTGATGTAATTGATAGCCTTGAAGGACTTGAAAACTATGAAGGCTGTTTCTTCGGAGTTAAAAATTGTATCAATGACAAGCAGTGTGCCATGCATAAAACATGGCTTGAAACCCGTGAGGCATTATTCAAAACCCTTCATAACACTAGCTTATATGACCTTGGGAAGGATATTGTTATAAAATTTTGATTTTTTTTAAATTTATATACTACTTTTGGGTGGTATTTTAATATTAACTAAAAAAATTACCATGACTGACTCTTCACTAGTTTTGTATGGACAAACCATTGCATACACATGCTATGCCGTTGTGATCATACTTGTGATCGCATGGTTCGGGTTTGCTATTACCCGCAAGGGAAAGGGAAACAAGGTAAGCAAGACCTTATTTTACTCTTTTGTAAGCATGCTGGTCATTCTCGGAGTATCTCTTCACATTGTGACCTTCAACACCATTCCATGGGTATCCATGGATCTCGACAGGAAAAACATCCAGGCTGACCAGGTTTTCGACATTAGCATGGAAAACCATCAGTTCATCCTTCCCCAGGAGAAATTTGTTATTAACTGCGGCGAGAAAGTGATGTTCAATGTAACATCCAACGATCTTACCTACGGCTTTGGCCTTTTCAGGCAAGACAATTCAATGATGTTCCAGATGCAGGTAGTGCCGGGGCATGTGAACGATATTCTCTGGGAATTCAAGGAGAATGGGATTTATACCATCCGCTCCACTGAGTATTCCGGCCCGAAAGGGCATCAGATGATCATAAAAGATGTTGTTCACGTGATCGGATGTGAATAAAACTGGTTTTCAAACTAAAAATCAAAGATTATGAGTTATATACAAACTTTAATGAATGGAGAGCAGGCATTATTCAGTGCCCGTAAGCTAACTCCCATGCAACGGATCACACTTCGATTTGTGGTCGTAGGCATACTCTACTACGGTGTTGCGGTGATTGAAGGTATGATCATGCGAATTTATCAGATCGAGCCTATTACTTTTCTCGGGTCAGATCACTATTTCGCAATCCTGACCGCCCACCCGCTGGTAGGAATATTCGGTTCTACTTATTTAATTGTATTCGGTGCTTTTCTTTTCGTGGTGCCTTTTCTAATGAAAAAGCCATTGTGGAGTATTAAACTTGCCAATACTACTTTCTGGTTGATTACGATCGGTACTTTTGTATTCTGGTTCTCGGGCTTTCTTACCCATTACGCACCATTATATACACTTTACTGGCCACTTCCGGCTGATTTCAACCAGTTTGATCCACTGAGCGGGGCAATCTTTATTACCGGCATTGCCATTGTGATGCTTGGCGCTGTTTTCTTTGTGATCAACATTTTCAAAACCATTGCATATACACCCGAAGGATGGGAAAAACAGCCTTCCGGGGCGCTTCTTGCCGACGCTATCGGATACAGCGGATTACGGAATATGTTCAGAAGAAAATCCAAACAAAAGGAACATCTTGTTGATATTCCTGTGGCAGCTATTGCCCGTGGTACTGTTGATACCGCATTAAATGCAGGCATCATTCTTTTTACCGGGGTATTAATACTGGTTTACATGGTAGCGGCCATTATGGGCTACGATCTGAAAACAACAGCAATTGATGCACTTTTATATAAAAACTGGTTCTGGTGGGGGCTCGACCTCATTGCCGATGGCCTTGTTCTGATCTTTGTTGCAGGGACCTGGTATCTATTGGCCATGATGATCACCGGCAGAAAGATTTTCATGCAAAACATTGCAAGGGCAGCCTTGCTGGTGGAACTGATCGTTTCATGGACGGTCTGGTCACATCATCTGCTATCTGATCAGTCACAGCCCGGTATCCTGAAAATCGTTTCTGGAGAGCTTGTTACAGCCTTTGAATTGATCACACAGGGCCTTGCCTTCTTTGTCACCCTTGCTACCCTTTGGTTGGCCAGGCCACTGAAGATGACCAATGAGCTGAAGTTTTTACTTGGCGGGCTTCTCGGTTTCGGACTTGCTGTTCCGGCCGGGATCATGCAGGCCGATATCGGACTCAACAGGATCCTTCACAATACACAATGGATCATGGGCCCGCATGTTCATGTAGCCATATTGGTCGGTTTGACCATGACCCTTTATGCAGCGATTTATCTCCTGTTCCCCCTCTTAACAAACGGAGCTAAACTCTACAGCCAGAAACTGGCGAACTTCCACTTCTGGGCACACCTGATCGGTGGGATCGGCATGGGTGCTTTTATGGGCATGGCCGGACTTCAGGGTATGCTCAGAAGAACCATATATTATGAAGGAGAATTCAACCTTTATATGATCCTGGCGGGAATATGCGGATTTATGCTATTGCTTGCATTCCTCGCATTCCTGTATAATATCATCATGAGCGTAGGTGTCAAGGGGGTACTTGGAATATTTATGCCATCCCCGAATAAAACCAAAGATTTGCTGCCTGCTGAGACTAAATAGTAATTAAAAAAAAGGCGCTCTCGAGCGTCTTTTTTTAGTTTTAGGTGTTGAGTGATGAATGCTTGTCGGGAGACAAGCCATTAACAGGCACGAATCTGGAGATTCGCGCCAGCTGGGCTTGGAGGGGGAACGAAGTTTTATATGTTATCTGTAATCATCCATCATATTTCTCATACTCTACATCAGATTGTAAAGACTGAATTGTAAATTCCTTGCTCACTAAACCTCATTTACATCACAATGATCTTTGCATTACCTCTGTAGCTTCCGTTTCG
This sequence comes from Bacteroidota bacterium, assembly GCA_013202965.1. GTDB lineage: Bacteria > Bacteroidota > Bacteroidia > Bacteroidales > B18-G4 > B18-G4. The sequence goes on from JABMQZ010000197.1 coordinate 19,616, forward strand.
GACCTGAAGGAAATAGATACCGGGGGGCAGATCCCTGATATTGATCACCATTTGATTGGTTTCAGAATCAGTATCTTCGCTCTCAACATGTTTTATCCTTTGCCCGCTGATTGAATAAAGATCACAGCTTGTCGATCCGATGCCCGTATTATTATATTTCACAATTACATGATCTGAACATGGATTCGGATAAACCTTCGTGATGATTGGATCAGTAGTTTTAATGGCTGGTTTGTCTGCTATCCCAACCCAAACAGGCGCATCAAATTCATACGGGCCCATGTCGATGATGGCACTTCCCATGCCGCCATCCCATATACGTACATTCCCAAGAAGATCGTATGGCGGAAGGTTTAGTCCAAGGGTATCGGGAGTTCCGCTATCGATGCAGCCCGATCCGGATAATAAGGCATAAGGGGCCATTCCTGCTCCCGCAAACATTGGATCCTCGTCTATATTAAAATCACCCCAGTTCAACACTGAATTAGGATCCATATGTATAGAATCAATCCCATTCTGGATGTCACAATAGTCAATCATCAGAGTGCCAAAATATACATCGTAATCGATCAGGGCGATCTGATCCGGGTCATTCCCCCAGAATATGCAATTCAGTGTTGTAGCCAATCCTCCTCCTCCAACAGTTAAACCGGCACCATATGATGCAGAATTATCAGCAAATGTGCAGTTGATAAAATCAACTTCAGCACCACTCCAGACGCTGGGGCCTCCGGCATTCCAGTCACTACCTCCTGTAGCAGCAATGTTGTTGGCAAACAAGCAATTTATAAGCTCACCCCTGCAAAAATTAATAGCAGCAAGTGAAGCTGCATAGTTTACCACTTCGTTTCCTGTAAACCTGGTATTGATGAGTCTGAAATATATACTATCGCCTCTGATTTGTAATGCACCGTTGCTACCACTCATATTATCTGAGAAATCGCTGTCCTCAACATGAACATTGATAATCTTATTGATCCCGTCGTTCCTGATATAGATACCTGCCGTTTGGTAGTCTGTTGTGTTATTATTGATGCTGCTTGATTTAATATTCAACATTAAGCTTTCTTCAAAGGTTCCTGCTGTAGAAAACCTCATGGCAGCACCTCCCTGGGTAGCTGTATTTTCAGAGATAGTACAAGCAATAAAATATAAATTGGAGTTGATGGCTCTGACCCCGCCACCATGTTGTGTTACATCATTATTTCGTAGTATCACATGATGGAGAAAAAGCATTGTATTTTCGCAGTAAATACCTCCACCTAGTGCTGTAGTATTATTTCTGATGATCATATTGGATATATACGGACTGGACTGAAATAAATAAATGCCTCCGCCAAACCCTACACCGGCATCCCCATTTTAAGTGTAAAGCCCATGAGTACTCCATCAGGTGGAAGGTTGTTCATGATTACAACAGTTCCCGATGCATCTCCGTCAATGACAGTCTGGGAAATGTAAGAGGTGTCCTGCGTAGTGAGCATCAAAGATGCAAGTGTAATGTTCTTCCCCTCTATTATGATGTTCTCAAGATACAGACCGGGCTGAACTAGAACGGTATCGCCATTAGCAGCAGCATCAATACCTTGTTGAATAGTAGGATAATCGTCCGGGATGTTGATGATTTGTCCAAAAACGATTATTGGTACAAAAATTAAGAGAGAAAAAGCTAATTTTTTCATAATTTAATGAATTTGGGTTAATACTGATTAAGCTGAGAATAGGGCAGGAAGGGGCAGTCATGTGTCAAATCAAAACATAAATATACTGTATTTCAAGGCTGTAGTCAAGTTTTGACAGGAAATGTTTAAGTACTAACACTGTATGCCAGATTCCGGAGTACTGAATACCAGATTCCGGACTCTGGATTTGACTTTCCCTTACCAATGTATTAAATTTACATGTAAATCTAAATTTCACAGCAATATGAAAAAGAGAAATAATTTTAGTCTATGGATATCATTCCGGATTATTACAATGACAATCGCCATACTGTTTTCCTGTTTCACAGGATGGAGTCAGCAGCGAGATGAGAATTTTACTGCCCGGGACTTCTCGCGTATCAGACCTCAAAGTATCAGGCAACCATTGTCCTTTAAAATCATTAATTCTCAAGAAGATACCATAAACATTCAAACCACAGTTCAATCATTTCAATTAGCGAATGACCAAAAAATTGCATCTTTCAATACGGAAGAGGTTTTTTTGAACCTGAGAGACATCCCGGTAGAAGCCTCCGTTTTGCCTGAGGCATTCATTACAAGAACATCGGATAATGAACAAATTCTATTTCAGCTGCTGGTAAAACAATTGAGCCCTTTTGAATATAATAATGAAACCGGATTATTTCACGGTAGCATAGAGATACATCCTGTTCAATCCAAGGTGGAGGACCTGGCGGAAACACAGAATGAAGTGATCACACTCAATGATCCGGTTATGTTGATCGTCGAAGCTATTGACAAAAACCAGGATACCGTTTACTTCAGTCAGATCAACTGGCCACCCATTGTTGTGAACCTTCAGGCTGATCCTAAGAAAAAGGTAATTACAGATCCTGTTACTGCCAAAGTCAAGACTTATGGAAAGATTGATGGATATGAAACCTTGCTTTCAGTTACTCCTTATATCAAAATTTCAGCCGCGAAGGAAAAAATCCAGGGTTTTGGCATTCAAACCATGCCTGTATATATCAGTCTTGCAGGTGTTACAACTTATCAAGATATAGAAGCAGGCCTGAGAACAGAAAAGGGATACTTTGAACCTGATCATGTAGTTCTTCGTGCGGGAGAGATTTCAACAGTAATACTCCGATCTGAAAAATTTGGAGAAACAGTAATTACTGCTACGACCCCCAACCTTCTTTCCAATACAGAGGTGGTATTTTTTGTATTTCCATGGAATTTCCTTCTTTTTTCCATTGCCGGTGCGGTCATCGGATCGCTGATCCTTGTATTAAGAAGTAAAAAGAAAGGTTTTAACACAAGATCATTTGTGGTAGGAATATTATTAGGCTTCACAGTGTCTGTCAGTTATTGGGCATTGGGGCTGGATTTGTTAAATATGGACCTTGAAATAGGCTATCTGAATGAATTTGCCGTAATAGCCCTGAGTATACTTGGCGGGCTACTGGGAGGATATATCGGCAGATCAAAGCAAAAATCCGGATCATGAGGTCACCTGCAAAGCGGTCTATGTATTAATTTGTTCGTGTACTTCCATTTCTATTAATACCAGGATTGGGATTTGTACTTTTATAAGCTATATCACCGTTATTACCACAGCATCTGATTTTCTATACTTGATACATGCAAGTGTTTTTCATATCTTTGTCGCGTTTAAGTAAACATCAAGGCTATGTTTACACACAGGATTATATAATATTAGATCATTATAGAAATTCATATACATTTACACTTTACAATTTTGTTCTGTGAAGATATTATTCATTGCACCTTGTCCACAAAATAATCAACGCCATGATTCAATGGCTATTCCTCAATTAACACTATCGTTACTTGCAGGGATGACCCCTGAAGAACATGAAGTAAATATAATTGAAGAAGTTCATAACGAAATAATTGATTTTGATCAAGAAGTTGATCTTGTTGGAATTACAATTATGACTCAAACAGCAATACGTGGGTACGAAATTGCAAATGAGTTTAAAAAGAGAGATAAAATAGTAATATTTGGAGGCATTCACGCCACAGTAATGCCAAAAGAAGCCATAATGTTTGGTGATGCAGTTGTGATTGGTGAGGCTGAAAACGGTTTATGGGAACAGGTTCTTAATGATATTATGGCTCATAGTCTAAAAGAATTTTATAAACTTGATGAATTCCCGGAACTTAATCATCCTGTTGCCCCAAGACGAGATTTAGTTAAAAAAATCGCGGGGAAATTCAAAATTGCACCAATTGAAACAGGCAGAGGCTGTCCTTATAATTGTGATTTTTGCACTGTCCCAGCATCTTTCGGATCAAAACAACGAAATAAACCAATTGATTTTATTATAAAAGATATTGAATCGATTGATGAGAAATTTCTCTTCTTTCTGGATGATAACATTACAATAAATAAGAAGTTTGCTAAAGAATTATTTGAAAGAATGATTCCATTTAAAAAAGGCTGGGTTGGCCAGGCATCTATCAATATTGTAAACGATAAGGAATTAATGAAACTGGCTCGTAAATCAGGTTGTATAGGACTTCTTATTGGTTTTGAATCAATGACAGAAACAGGAATAAGCAAATACAAAAAAACATTCTCCAGTTTTGAGGAAAATGTGGAAGCTATTAAAATATTACAAGACAATGGTATAATGACAATGGCCTCTTTAGTTTTTGGTTTAGACAATGATAATCAACAAGTTTTTGATAACGCTCATAATTTTATCCAAAAAGCAAAACCTGCTTTTTTACAGGCCTGTGCTTTAACTCCATATCCGGGGACACAGGTTTTTGAAAAAATGAAGCAGGAAAACAGGATACTTACTGACGACTGGAGACAATTTGATGCAAAAAAAGTAATTATATCGCCAAAAAATATGACTCCCGAAGAGTTGCAGGAAGGATATACTCACATTAAAGATCAAACATATAGTTATAAATCAATATTTAGCAGAGCAATCCCCCATATTTTTACAGGTGTAACAGAAACATCCCTCTACTTCTCATTAAATAATGGCGCCCGAAAATGGCATAAAACAGGATTAACATCTGAAATTTACAAAAACAGAGAAGAAATGCCTGTTGATTTTGATGTTACAAAATATGTTAAACCAATAAAAAGTAAGGTGTTGGGTCCTTCGACAAGCTCATGACAGCTTGGTGGGTGTTGAGTGTTGGGTTATTGGAATTGGAGATTTTCGGAGGCGCAGGGGATAGAAGAAAGAAGAAAGTACAGTGGGGAATTATATTTTAATTGTTTACAAAACCCCCAATATCTCCACCATCGCCAGGGTATCCAGTTTGCAGTACTCAATCAGTCCCTCCCTTTTCTTCAACACTGATTGTTCATCTTGATCATCATAAAGACTTGAATAAGTCAGGCTGGCCATACCTCCTTCCTGAATATCCAAATCACCATATGTCAATTGAGGGACAAGGGCAGGAAGAACGTTTTTTATGCTGTATTTTCCGCGCATATCCGGTGTGTAGAGATCTCGCCTCCTGAATGGTTCCATCAAATCAACAATCCTTGAAAGAAAATTCCGGATTACATCATCGTATTCAGGGTAATTCATTGCCAGATTTTTTAAGCGCCCCCCTTCAAAGCCCTTGTTGTAAACCACTATGCTTCCGCTATTTCCAAGATCTTTGACCAATTGTTGTATAAAGCCAGGTCTTGGATCTTTGGGCGGTGTTCCCAGGTATTCTCTGTGCTCCAAAGGAGCTTTTTCCGACCTTTTGATATGTAAGGAATATTGGAAAGGGAGTATTTGATAGGGTTTAGTGTTATCGTATAAAGGTACAGGTGCCTGAAAGGTTTCGAAGTCCAGAAAATAGATTGGGTAGTTGATAGTAGATTTAAAAGCATCCAATGCCGGCTGATTCCTGACGATGCTGTTGTTTAGATCTGCATTTACCTGTAACCATTGATTTGCATTCAATGGGTAAGTTGGTGGAATATCCTTTAACTCAAGGACTCCTTTTTGATACAGGTCGAATTTATTTTCTTCCCTGAGCCAGGAGATGTTGAATACCGAGTATTCAGGCACATGCTTCCAGCAATGACCATGAAAGTCACAGCCAAACGGATCACTGCAATGTGGGCCGATGTCCACAATTGGCATGGTTTTTCCGTTCATGAGGCTAAGCAGAGCTTTGGATTTTTGTTTTATGACAGCCTGCATGGCTTTTGCCTGTTCTACAACAGAAGTTATCGCAAACAACTTATCCAGTTCCAGTTCTCCCTGCCTGAAATATTGCTTGTTCAGGTAAACCATTGAAATGTCCTCAAGCGGGAGTCCTGAACTTGTGATAACATAATATTGAAAGGCCGAATCCTTGTAATGATAATCCTTTACCGATGTCGAAGCCTTTACCTCATAGGCATACCATTTCCCATTCTTTTTTACAAGGATGTCCAGGTAGCACAAACAATTATTGGCTGAAAATGCAGCCTCATAAATGACCTCCTGCCCCTGATCGATCAATTCGGACGTATAGTTTACAGCAGCTTTGAAGTTAAAGAAGTCTTGCCGGGAGGCGTCAATGCCACCAGGGAAAAGTTGTTGGGATAGATTGCCGATATTGTGCCCGGTATTAAAGAGTGCCTGTTGTGCTTCACTTATTTCGTCCTTGAGTTCAGGATGGTTCAGGTGGAGGAAAAGTGCTTTTTCACACTGATTTCCTTTGAGGTAATTTGATTTACTGAGTTTTTTCATAGGCGTGAGGTTTAAAGGTACAAAAATTCTGTCATAGATCAAGGCTTTTCAATTGCTGCAAAAATGATAAGCGGCTACAGCAAATGGTGTTATTTATTAAATGTATCATCCTTCCAATGTAAAGGATTGTTTTTAATATATTGTTTAATGCGCAGATGTTCACTACTGCTCCTGATTACATGGTCGTGATAATCTGATTGCCAATTTTTGTTTCCTGCTGTATTGTTTAGAATATTTATCTGTTTTGATGTTTGCATTTTCAATTTGCCCATAATTTTCGGGATCAACATTTTCCTGCGCAATGCCCGATATTGTTTTATATTATTTACGGTTATTGTTTTTGTTGGTTGGTTTTTCCGTAGATAAAATTCATGAATTTTATCTACATGAATTTTATCTACGGCAATATCATCCCCAATAACCGAAACCCCATTATCAAAATCAATATCGCCCAATGTAATAATGCAATGAAAATGATTGGGCATAATTACCCATTCGTCTAATACAATACGTTTATGATAGGTTGGTATTTCTACAAAACAATTAGATACAATTATTCCTGCATCAGATAATTTCATTTTAGAATTTTCAATTCTGCCTAAAATTCTATTTCTTCCCTGAACAGTTACCGTAAGAAAATATGAACCGGGTGCTGAATAATTCCAAAACTGCCACCTGTTTGATTCTATGCGGTATTTGTTTTGGTAAAGGGTCATACGCTGAAATATTAGGTCCGGGCTGATAATTCCAAAACTATTTCTGTAATGTTCGTTTACATCAAAGTCCTTGGGAGTATATATCTATTAATACCCAATCTTTAAAAATGTCACATTCTTTATATAATATTTTGCTTATATATATATTATCTTTACATAAAAAGGTTATGAGACACTTATTCATTTACTTACTTACAACCTTAATCTGTATTAGCTCGTATGGCCAGGTTAGACAATTAGTTCACTTAAAAAATGGCCTGACTTTTAAAGCATCTCTTGTAGGACAAACAAATGATTCTGTTTTTTTTCTATTACCTGATGCCAAAAAGAGGGATGTCCCCACCTCTGTTGCCAAAAATGAAATAATAAAAACCCAAACAAGGGATGTTCATTTCTTGGATGACGAATATGATGCGTTTCTATCTGGTAGTCATATGAAATTAGAATATCAGAAGCTATGCAATAACACTGATTATGGTATTCATATTTCAGGAAGACAAATCGATGATGAAATAATAATACTTCTTAAGTTAAAATTCGGTAATCACAGTAGTATTAAATCAGAGTTAATTCTTGAGGATGGGGATCATGTCAAAATTGAATTATCATCGGGTGACACACTGGTATTCCAATTATATGGTGCCTATATGCTTAAGGGACAGATTTTATATAACTTCGGGTATATTAAACCCGACCAATCACAAATTAAAGAGTTGTTAGATCTCCAGGTAAATTGTGTTTGGATCAGCGGACGTAAGTGTAAGGTGTCTGATGAATACTGTGTAATGAGGCACTTGTTCGCAATATTAGAAGAGAAGGGATTTTATTAAGGGCTTTGAGATGTCCTAATATGCTGGTTATATAAAGGATGTAATACTCAGTATTCTTTTAATGAGGTGTTTAAATATTTCCGGACAGAAGTGTTCAATGGTTTCGGAATTAACAAGCTGAGTGCCATACAGGCCATATCATTCATAATACAGGGTGTCCTAACTTTTATTATAAATATGGATATTTGGTGAATGTTTACTATCTTTACCGGGCTATTAGGGAGTTTCCCTTTCCTTTCAAATGCTCTGCTTAATCAATAGCTATTAACCTCAAATAGTAGAGACATGAATAAATTAATATTAACTTTTCTGATCAGCTGTTTTATCATAACTACCATGCATGCTCAGAAATCTCAGAACTCAGACATTCCGAAATTAAAGAAATGGTCAATTGCTACGTATCTGAGCCTCTACGCCTTTGGAGGTCCACGGAAACAGCTTGAGGATCAAATGATAAGATATGGATTTTACGATCCCGGATCTGGTAGGGATTCTCCCTATTCAACGGGACCTATGACTACGTTTATGATGAGTGCAAAATATTATTTAAAATCTCCATTTTCAATTGGAATTGTTGGAGGAATTACATTCCTTGGTACAACACATGGACCCGTGCCAGAGGATGCCAACTTGCAAATATCTTATAGAGTCCGTTATATTGCTATTATCTTTTCATACAATTTGTATGATATCCTTAGTATTGGTATTGGACCTTCCGGATATTTCACAAAAGCCTGGGAAAGTAGCCACAGTTTTGAAAGGATAGATGCCAAATATTATCATACGAAAGTTGGATTTATAATTGACTTCGGATTTAGAATCCCCAGAAAGACCCGTTTCTTTGGTGAATTGAATGTCCAATATAAATATGTGGGAAAAGTTGACATTGGTCCATTCTATGTAAATCCCGATCATGATCCCTTGCCACAAATTACTGTAAAATATAATCATTTAACTATTTGTCCGGGATTTGGTCTGCGTTTTTAATTAACTCATGAGCTAAAGGTTTAATTTTTCTATGAATCCTTCTTTAATACAAAATATATGATCAAGCTTGTTAGCAGGCACTGCTGCCTGAATCTTTAAATAATTATTATTAATAATTTATACTCATGCCAAAAGAAATAAAATCCATCCGTATCTTCATTTCCTCACCCGGAGATGTTGCAGAGGAACGTACACTAACCAGGAAAGTGATCGAACGTTTACAGGGTGAGTTTTCCGGCAGGGTCATACTTGAACCCATCTATTGGGAACATGAGCCTTTGCTCGCAACTCAGACTTTTCAGGAACAAATTATCCGCCCCTCCGAAACAGATAT